>JAIOIM010000334.1 GCA_019912505.1 Ignavibacteriaceae bacterium | reverse complement strand
GTTATAACCCCTGGTTAAAGTTTAAAGGCGGTCGCGGACTCGCAACCGGCGCAGGCGGCACTGCCCTATTATTCCCTTTTGTATTAGTTTTATGGCTAATTTTGTGGGCAATAATTTACCTAATGAAAAAGAATATTCATTTTGCAAACATCTGGTCATCCATAATGTGTTTGATAATTGTATTTACTTCAACCGATGTTGCGGCTAAGTATACATTCCCCCATGCGGATGTTGTCGGGTTTGTAATTTTATTTTCGATGGGATTATTTATAATTATTCTTACCAAACATATTGAACCGCTGATTGAGTTAATTGAGAAACCAAATATTTTTAAGAGGAAAAAAGAAGATGAATAAAATTGGAAAATTTTTAACTGTCTCATTAATTTTTTTATTTGCTGCCGGTGCTGTTATTTACTTTTTAGATAGAAACAACGAGCGTCCCATTTTTTCTGAATCAAAAAACGACAGTTCGCTCGCTCTTTCTGGTTATCAGCAGAAGTTAGTAAACAACCAGGCACTGTACGATTCGCGTAAAAATATAATTACCGAAACCGTGAAGAAAGTAAGCCCAGCAGTTGTTGGTATTACTGTAACTGAAATTCGGCAGTACCGCGATCCTTTCGGTTCTTTTTTTGATGACCCGTTCTTCCGTCAGTTTTTTGGAAACCGCGGTAACAATAACCGGAAAGTAAAAAGTCTTGGCTCAGGATATATTATTTCACCGGACGGTTATATTCTTACAAACGACCACGTTGCCGGTAACGCGACAGAAATTACGGTTACTCTTACAAACGGCAAACACTTCCCTGCCAAATTAATCGGAAGCGATCCGGTATCTGATATTTGTCTTATTAAAATTGATAGCGATGATCTGCCTTTTGTTACTCTTGGAAATTCCGATGATATAATGATTGGTGAATGGGTAATTGCTTTCGGTAATCCATTCGGTTTGTTTGATATTAACGACAAACCAACCGTTACTGTCGGTGTTGTTTCTGCAACCGATATGAACCTTGAACCGATAAACAACCGTTACTATTTAAACATGCTGCAAACAGACGCAGCAATAAACGGCGGCAATAGCGGCGGACCGCTTGTAAATAGCATAGGTGAAGTGATAGGGATGAATACTTTAATTTATACTGCCGGTGGTGCGCAGGGCAGCATAGGTTTAGGATTTGCAATTCCGATAAACAAAGTAAAAAAAATTGTTACCGAGCTAAAAGAAAAGGGTGAGATTAACCGCAATTTTGATATTGGTTTGCGTATCCAATCGATTGATGAAGGAATTGCAAATTATTACAACCTAACCAGCACCAAAGGAGTAATTATCACACAGGTGGTGCCGAAATCTCCGGCATCAAAAGCGGGTTTGCAAGTTGGTGATTTAATTACGCAAGTTGAAGATTATAAAATAAACAACGAACAAACATTAGTTGGTGTTTTCCAGGAGTTCCGCACCGGGCAGACCGTGAACGTAAAAATATTTAGAGATAATGAAGAATTGAATAGAAAAATGAAATTGGAGAAAACTAAATGATAAGCCGTTATACATTAAAAGAGATGGGTAATATTTGGGAAGATAAATTTAAATATGACACATGGCTTAAAATTGAAATTTTTGCCTGCGAAGCAAGAAGTAAACGCGGCGAAATACCTTGGGCTGATGTTGAGGTAATAAAAACAAAAGCCAATTATAAAATCAATCGTGTGCTTGAAATTGAGGAGACGACTAAACATGATGTTATTGCATTTTTAACTAATATCGCTGAGTACGTGGGACCGGAAGCGCGGCATATTCACTACGGGATGACATCATCCGATATTCTCGATACAACTCTATCATACCAAATGAAAGCCGCTGGAGAACTATTACTAAAGAGATTATTCGATGTAAAAGCTGCATTAAAAGAAAGAGCACTTGAGCATAAATATACTTTATGTGTCGGTCGGTCGCACGGCATTCACGCAGAGCCTACAACTATGGGGCTAAAATTTGCTTTATGGTTCGAGGAAACAAAAAGAAATATTACACGGCTCGAAGCTGCAATTGAGACAATAAGTGTTGGTCAGATTTCCGGTGCAGTCGGCACATTTGAACATCTCTCACCTGAAATTGAAAAATACGTTTGTGAAAAGATGGGATTGAAACCGGCTTCCGTTTCAACGCAAGTTATTCAGCGCGACCGCCATGCCGAGTTTATGAGCACACTTGCAATAATAGGTGCAACACTTGAAAAAATTGCAGTTGAGATACGCCATTTACAGAGAACAGAAGTATTAGAGGCAGAAGAGTATTTTTCAAAAGGGCAAAAAGGTTCATCGGCTATGCCGCATAAACGCAACCCAATTGTAAGCGAACGCATAACCGGGTTAGCTCGTGTACTCCGCGCAAACGCAATGGCGGCACTTGAAGATGTTGCGCTTTGGCATGAGCGGGATATTTCCCATTCTTCGGTGGAGCGTATTATTGTGCCGGATAGCTGTATTGCACTCGATTATATGCTTGACTTGACGACCAAACTTATAAAAAATCTTCTCGTTTATCCGGAGAATATGATAAACAATTTAAACCTTACAAGAGGTTTAGTATTCTCTCAAACCATTTTGCTTAAACTCATCAACGCCGGAATTTCGCGCGAAGTTGCTTACAAAATTGTTCAGACCAGCGCGATGGATGTTTGGGCAGATAAATCAAAAAATTTAAAAGATGAGTTACTAAAATCTGAAGATGTAAAAAAATATTTGTCGGTTGAAGAAATTGAAAAACTTTTCAACAACAAACAGATGTTGAAAAATGTGGATGTAATTTTTGCTAGAACGGTGGAAGAATAAAAAACTTATAATTATTTAGGCATCGCAATAACCACTCTAATAAAACAACGCAAGCCAAATTGTTTCTTCGTTTGGAGAGGTCCACTCAACCCTATGTTTTGTGTGAGCAGGAATGTTTAAATAATCTCCTGCCTTTAGTATTTTGTTTTCGTCATCATCAAAATATTTTAGTTCCGCACGTCCCTGTAGTAATAAAACCCACTCATTCTCATCCTGATCGTACCAAAAACCTTCCGGGGAAGAATGCCCCTTGGAAACAATCCGTTCAAGTTTAACATCACCGGAAGTTAAAATTGTTTCAAAAACTTCGAGCGAAAAATCTTCGGGAAGAGAAGCAAATATATTTTTTATTTTATCTTTCATTTATTCAAATCGCAATGCTTCTATCGGGTCTAAATTAGCTGCTTTGTAAGCAGGGTAC
>JAIOIM010000333.1 GCA_019912505.1 Ignavibacteriaceae bacterium | reverse complement strand
ATTAACATATCAGGCTTCGAGCAGAAAGTATTTCCATATCAACATCTAATTTACCGACTCTCTGCCATCGAAATAAGCAATGTGTTTAAATTTTAATCTGCATCCAGTTCCGATAAAAGACCCATTAAATCGAGATGTTTTGTCGTAAAACTAAGATGCCCCTCATCATTCACAGGCCAATCCTGTATCGGGCGGTCGCAATAAAGTTCAACACCGTTCCCGTCTGGGTCATTTATATAAACCGACTCCGATGTACCGTGATCGGTAGCTCCGGCAATATTATAATTAAGTTCGAACAATCTTTTAACAATCCTCGCAAGTTCAAGTCTGTTGGGATACAAAATACCAAAGTGATATAAGCCTGTGTGTCCGGCTGGCGGCTGCGCGGCATTCTGTCCGTTCCACGTATTTAATGCTATGTGATGATGATACCCTCCGGCTGAAAGAAATACAGCAGCTTCCCCATAGGTTGTAGTAATTTCGAAACCGAGAAGATCACGATAAAACTTTAATGAGTTGTCTAAATCGGATACAGTAAGGTGAATATGCCCGATTATTGCTTCCGGATTAACTTTAAACTCCACTATGGTTTTCCTTTGCTATTTGTGGTCGTTTTAATTATCTGATTTTTGTTTTTCAACTTCAACCGCAAATGCGGAAAGTTTTTTTTCATCAAGCAAACCGTTTGTACGTATGCCGCTGCAAACATCTACGCCAAACGGCTGAACAATATTTATGGCATCGGCTACGTTGCCTGCGTTTAAGCCGCCTGCAAGGTACACAGGAATGGTAACACTCTCCACAATTTTTTTGCTGTAAAGCCAGTTGTGGACCTTTCCGGTTCCGCCCAATTGCTTTATGGGCAGCGTTTGATTACCTGAATCTAAAAGTAATGCATCAACATATTCAGAAGCGGTAATTGCTTCACTAACCGAAACTTCACCCGTAACATGAATTACCTGCATAATAAAAATGCCGGGTAATTCTTTTTTTAAATTACTTAGGCTGCCATCTGTAATTCTGTCGCATATTTGAATTGAGTTGGCACAAAGCATTTTCTGCTGCAACACTATTTCGTTAACCGATGTTTTGCTTGTTAATAAAACAGTGGCTATATGCGGCGGCACTGCAGCGGCAATCTGTTTTATCAATTTATCTTCAATTACTCCCGGACCGCTTGGCATTGCCGATACTAGCCCGATTGCCGATGCCCCATAATTAATCGCCAACTTTGCTTCATGGATGTTTTGAATGCAGCAAACTTTAAATTTTACTTTTTGTTTCATCCAATTATAATCAATTATATTTCAATTTTTACAAGCAGTCTCCAAACTGTAAAATTAATTACAGCGTTAAAGTTTTTTATGTTTCAATATCAACTTTTACAGGGTTAATATGCCATATTTTGTCGCTATACTCCTGAATGGAGCGGTCGCTGGAAAACTTACCCATACGCGCAACATTTATAATTGATTTTTTCGTCCAGCCGACCGTATCGCGGTATAATTTCGATACTCTGTCCTGGGCATCTATATATGATTGATAATCTGCAAACAAACAGTAATAATCAACATCCATTAATCCCCGAACTATCTCGGTAAAAATTCCGGGTTCATTTGGGTTAAAGAAATTGTCTGAAATCATATCTACTATACGTTTTATATTTTGGTTTGAATCATAATATTTGCGGGGGTTATAGGCTGATGATTTTAGCGCTACAACTTCTTCAGCCAGCATTCCGAAAATAAAAATATTTTCTTTACCAACCTCTTCACGCATTTCCACATTGGCGCCGTCCATTGTACCAATTGTTAGCGCACCATTTAACGCAAACTTCATATTACCCGTTCCCGATGCTTCGAAACCGGCTGTTGAAATTTGTTCACTCAAATCAGTTGCCGGAATAATTCTTTCGGCAAGTGAGACCGAATAGTTTTTTAGAAAGATCACCTTCATTTTGTCACCGACATCAGGGTCGTTATTTACAACATCTGCCACCGAGTTTATCAGCTTGATAATTAACTTTGCCTGAAGATAAGCGGGTGCTGCTTTCCCTCCGAAAATTATAGTTCTCGGAACCATATCAATCTGCGGGTTGTCCTTAATACGGTTGTAAAGTGTAATAACATTGAAGACATTTAAAAGCTGTCTCTTATATTCATGAAAACGTTTCACCTGAACATCAAACATCGAATTGGGATTTATTTTTACATCATGTTCTGCTTCTATATACCGGATTAATAATTTTTTATTCAACCATTTTGAGCTTCTGAAATTTTCCTGGAAGTGCAGATCGTCAGCATACTTTTCAATTTTTTCTAATTCATCAAGATGCCTTACCCAATTATCGCCAATCATATCACTGATTAATCCAGATAACATTGGGTTTGCTTGCAGCAGCCAGCGGCGCGGCGTTATACCGTTAGTAATGTTTACAAACTTATCTGGAAATATTTTGTAGAAGTGGGGGAATATCCTGGTCTTCAAAATTTCTGTGTGAAGTGCCGCTACACCGTTTATGTGGTTGCACGAAACAATTGCAAGGTTAGACATTCGTATTTTTTTTGTCTCACCTTCGCGGATGATTGAAAGGTCGGCAATTATATTAGTATCCGTTGTGTAATTAATTTTTACCCATTCTATAAATCGCCGGTTTATTTCATAAATAATTTCGAGATGTCTCGGCAGCAGTTTAGCTAATATCGGCATAGCCCATTCTTCAAGCGCCTCGGGTACAATTGTGTGATTTGTATAAGAAAAAGTTTTTGTGATAATTATCCAGGCTTCATCCCAGCCAAGATTTTCATCATCAATTAATATTCTCATTAATTCAGGTATTGCTATAACCGGATGAGTATCGTTCAGCTGAATTGCGGTTTTCTCAGCGAACTTATCATATGTTTTATGGATGATTTTGTATTTGCGAATAATGTCCTGCAAAGTTGCAGAACAAAAAAAGTATTGCTGCTTTAAACGAAGAAACTTTCCTTCAACCATTGTATCGTTTGGGTAAAGCACTTTCGAAAGATTTTCCGATTCGGTTTTTTTATGAACGGCGGCAACGTAATTACCAGCATTAAATTCATCAAAACTAAAATCGCTTGTTGATTTTGCTTCCCATAGTCTTAAGTTGTTAACCGTGTTTGTTTTAAATCCCGGGACAGGGATATCCCAGCCGACCGACATTATATCGTATGTATCTACCCAGCGGTATTTTATATTTCCCTTTTCATCGGTATACATTTCGCTGCGTCCGTAAAGTTTAATCCGGTATGTTAACTTTCTTCTTAAAATTTCCCAGGGGTTGCCATGTTTAAGCCAGTTATCGGCTCTCTCAACCTGGTAACCGTTTTCAATTTCCTGCTCAAAGATACCGAACTCATAACGGATACCGTAACCAAATGCGGGAAGCTCCATTGTTGCCATCGAATCAATATAACAGGCAGCAAGTCTTCCGAGACCCCCGTTTCCGAGACCCATATCATCTTCAAACTCGCGAATATTTTCTAAACTGTAGCTGTTCTCCCGTAGAATGTTATAGCACTCATCATAAAAATCCAAATTGCTTAGTGCATTGCCAAGAAGCCTTCCCATCAAAAATTCGAGAGAGAGATAATAGACCCGCTTAACATCTTCATCTTTGTACTTCTGTTGGGTTCTCAACCAGCGGCGGACGAGTCTATCACGTATCGAAAGTGAAAGAGCAAAATACGCATCGTCTTCTGTTGCTGTCAATTTATCCTTCACAAGGTCAAACTCAAGATGCTCGGCAAACTGGTTTGTAAGTGAGTAGCTTTCTAAAGCTTCTTTATCCGTAAAAAATATTGAGCCGTTTTTCAGTCCCATAAAATTTCCTCGATCATTTTTTTATTATCGAATTGTTTTTTATACGCCTTGCAAGTTATAGAAACGATAAAGCACCGCGTATTTTTATTTTATCATAATTTTATATCAAAATATAATTTATTAATGAGTTCTTTGCTAATAATCTATTTTTACTGCAGGGGCAGTTTTTCAATCGTAAAGTAAAAAAATATCCAACCCCGCAATATAGATTGGGGCATCAAGTATTAGAACTCAAACCTTTGTAAAAAATTAAAGATACAAATAAGAAAACCGAAGCAAAAATAATCGTGTGGAATGTGGAATAATTTTTTTAAGGGATTGATCTACGCTTAGCGTTTACGATTTCGCTTTCCTTGCCTTATAGGAATTAAGCCTAAAAAAAGCAGGTACAAAACCAGACATTCTTTCTCTTAGAAGAAGAAATCAACCTGGGTTTTTAAAAATGAAAAAGCCCGAGTTCTTTTCAGAATCGGGCTTTGTTTGAGCTGGCGAACGGAATCGAACCGCCGACCGGCTGATTACAAATCAGCTGCTCTACCAGCTGAGCTACGCCAGCACTCAAAATTTAGTGTCCAAACTTAATGCTTTTTTTTTCTCTGTGCAAGGCGTCGTAATAGTTTTTGTTTATTTTTCTTTGTCGGTTTCCTTAAAATCCCCATCTATCGGGTATACTTTAAACTGAACCATTTTTTGTCTTATTTTTTTTATCAGTTCAAAAACTAAATTTCCGTATTGAAAATTTTCGCTGGCGTTTAGAATTTTACCTGTTTGCTCGGCTATAAACCCCGCAACAGTATTATATTCATCGGAAGCGGGGAGTTCTATATTAAACGTTTCGTTAAAATCATCAATATCCATCGAGCCGAGAACGTAATAACTTCCGTCCGGCAGAATGCTGTACTCCTTTACTTCTTCTTTCGTCTTGTCGGTTAATACACCCACAATTTCTTCAAGAATATCTTCCACCGTAATAACACCTTCGGTTCCGCCGTATTCATCCGTAACTATAGCTAACCTCTCGCCCCGTTTTTGCATCTCTTTAAGAATCTCGCTTATTAATTTTTTTTCTGGGATAAAATAAGCCGGACGAATCAAGTTTTTTAAAATAACCGGTCTGCCATCAATAAGTGATTTCATAAAATCTTTTGTGTGCAGAACTCCCACAATATTGTCAATGGAATCTTCGTAAACCGGTATAAGCGAGTGCCCGGTTCGTATAACTTCTTCTGTAATAAGTGAAATATCCCCGACAAGTTCAAGAGAAACCATATCGGTTCGGGGAATCATAACTTCATTTGCACGGAGGTCATTAAACTCAAAAATATTTTCAATTATCTCCTGCTCTGTTTCATCAAGCGCACCCGACTTAACGCCCTCGGAAATAATGTTTTTTATTTCATCTTCTGAAAACCTGGTACGGAGAAAATTAGTCTCCTCTTTTAACGGCTTTAAAAATAAATTTGAAACCGATGTAATTATTTTTGTGGGAACGCGCATAACCTTGGTAAGCAGCAACAGACCCCTAACCGAAAATCTACCGATGCTTTCGGCATACTTGAAGCCCAGCGATCGGGGGATAAGAATACAAAATACTAAAGCAAAAAAAGTGTCAACCACAATTGAGGCGCCAACCGCAATTGCATTGGAGTAATAAGGAAGCAAACTAACGCCAGAGTTTATTAATAGGGGCGGCAGCAGTTGAAGAAATATTTTTGCCAGTACCATTGCCATTGTAATTAACAACATGATTGTGGCAATATGAATGGTGCCGAAAAATGAATCTGCGTCCTTCTGAATTTTTAAAAAGACCGGAGCAAGTTTATCCCCGCGTTCTTCCATTTCATCAATTTTGTTTGAGCCGAATGAGGCAATAGCAACCTCTGCGGCGGAGAAAAATCCGGCAAAAGCCATTAGTAAAATAAAAATAATAATTTCTGTTAGTAATAAATCCATAATGTAATATTTATTTCTCTTCTTCTATAAAGAGAATTTTTCCTCGTTTTCCAATTTTATATTTTCTGCCCGACCAGGATAATGTTTTAAAGAAAAATCCGGCTAACCAAATTAATGGCTGAAAATAACCGGCAACGATGGTAAAAGCGTAATCAAAAAAACCTGCAAACTCTCCGAATAACATTTTATCCTGAAGTGCGGCAGTAAAAATCCTAAAAGCAGTTGCAAAAATAACCAATAAAAGGGAGAAAATAATAAGCTCACCGGTTACGATGCTTAATGCCAACAATAAAATAACATTACCGGTATAAAAGGTTGCGGGGACAAAAAAATAATTTCCCCCCATTGTTTGTTTTACAATTACCATCCACTTTATAAGATGATTTACTCCCTCTTTAAGTTTTAGTTTTTCTTCGGGCATAAAAACAGGAGTGTTTAATATTTTTATTTTATAGCCGACGTTATAAATATTATTTCCGAGCGTTGCGTCATCGCTTATATAATTTAACACAGCATTTAGTCCGCCTGCTTTATCGAGCGCCGATTTGCGGAACCCCATAAAAGCGCCCGCACAGTAATTCATTTTTATCACACGCTCAAATAAAAGCACCGCCTCGCCGAAAAAATAATTTGTTACCGCTCTTATCATCCTGCCTCCAATAGTATTTGCTTGGTGATAAAACGCAGCTGAAAAAACAGCGCCGCAGCGTTCATCTTCAAAACTGTTTAACAAATCGTGGTAGTTTGCTTTCTTCACAAGCACGTCCGCGTCCATAAAAACAACAAACTCCGAATCGGTAATATTATATGCCGCAAGCATATTGCTTGCTTTACCGTTTACTCCTTTCGGCTTACCGGCTATAAATACTCCAAAATTATTTTCAACATCCTCAATAAGTTTTAATGCGCTGTAAAGAGGTTCATTACTATCTTCAATTGAAACATAAACCTTTGAGCTTTCAAAAGGCTGTGAGTTGATCAAGTTTTTTATGTTATGCAGTATCTGCCCGTTGCCGTTTTTTAGCGGTACAATTGTGGTGATTTGTTTTTCTATTGAGCCGGATTTATTGCTCATAAACCTCCGGTACTTTGCAAATGCGCCAAAAGTAAATAACACAACTATAGATGCAGTGTATATTAAATTGATACCGAGTAATATTTTAATTAAAATTGAAACCATATTATTTATAATTTAAGATGATAATGAAACCTAAACAGATAAAAATTGTAGACAAAAGCAAACTAAATATAAAGTGGAATAACGATACCGAAAACCAAATTGCGCTAAAATATTTGCGTGATGAATGTCCATGCGCTACTTGTAAAGGCGAAACCGTCCTTTTAAAAACTTACCGCCCGGCGGTTAAAAACATAAACGAAAACTCATACCTTATAAAAAATATAGAACAGGTTGGGGGATACGCAATACAGATAACATGGAAAGACGGACACAATACCGGTATATATTCGTGGGAGTATTTACAAACCCTTGCCGCCGATGAGGACAAAGGAACTACACACAATTACGAAAAGCTATTATAATGTTGACGAAAAATGAATTGAAATATTATTCATCTCTGCTGAAGAAAAAAAACCGCGAAGTGGAAAAGAAGTTTTTGGTTGAGGGATATAAGCTTGTGGATGAAGCATTAAACAGCAAATATCGGTGCGATATTATAATTTCCACAAATGCATTTGCCGAAAGGGAAGATGAGTTTATATACTCATTGCAAAAAAAACAGATACGCGTAGAAACCGTAAAAAATTATGAGTTTGAAAAAATTAGCGACACTATAAACCCGCAGGGAATTGCCGCTGTATTTGCGATGGATAAAGAGGAGGTGTTTATTGCCGGCGAAATAATTCTCGCCTTAGAGGATGTGTCCGACCCCGGAAACGTGGGGGCTATTTTACGCAACTGCGGCTGGTTCGGGGTTACATCGGTTATTTTAAGTGAAACTTGTGCAGATATTTTTAATCCCAAAACATTACGCGCGAGTATGGGTTCGGTATTCCATCTTTCAATAAAACGATCGCAAAATTTTATTGATGATATAAGCAAACTTACCGGCGAAGGATACAGCATTTTAACCGCGCACCTTACGGGGGAAAACATATACAAACTTACACTCCCCGAAAAGTTAGTAATTGTATTTGCCAATGAAGCCAACGGACCCTCGATGGAACTGCTGAATGCTTCCGATAAACTTATTCACATCCCCAAATTCGGCAAAACGGAGTCTCTTAACGTAGCAAACTCATCAGCGGTTATTCTTTCCGAAATTAAGCGGCGTGAATCTGCATAAATATTTTTACTAATGGTTTTTGCCGCTTAAAAGTTTATTCGAAAAATGCTCTGTTTGAAAACAATGGTTCTGCTATAAAAATCTTTGTGCGATAAAATTTTGCTCGACCGAGCTGCTTCTATTCCGGCATAATCAATATTGTTTACATAAATTATTTCCGCGGCTAATGGGGCGGCTAAAAGTAAAGGAATAGCATAACTTCCAAAATCAGTGCTGTTTTTTGGAAGTGCGGCAATTATACCAATACCGCCTAGCGCGCCCAAAGCACCGTATGAGAGAGTTTGAAGATAAGTTGCTTCGGGATTAAATTTTTTTGCGGGAAGGTAAACACCTAAAGCACTGCCGGCTATATAACCGCAATACCAGCCTATCACCGCTATTCCCAGAGCGCCCCAACCTTCTGCGCCAGATAACCCGGTAAGTACAAACGCGGCAGGCAAACCGGTTACTGTTCCGAGACCTGCACCCAATATAATTTCTGACACAATATCAAGAGCATCCGGGTCTTCGAGAAACAAAATTCTTGCGTCAGTTGTATGCTCTCTAAATTCGATAATTTCGTCATCGGTGTATTCTCTTTTAAATTCACCGGCAAGTAATGCTGGGTCGAGCGCCCAGATACCTTTCTTAAACTGGCGGGCAAAATTTTCCTCTTCTATAAATTTACCAAGCGCTAAAGAAGTATCGCGGCGCGAAACCTTGCCGTATCCTTTTGCTAAAAAGAGGGAATTATAATTTGCAGAATCGAGCGGGTATTTTTTGTAGAGTACTACATCGGTGATATTATCATGAACATCAAGTGTGATGCAGGAAAGTTCTCTTTTTAGTAAAACAGAATTTGAATATTTAACGGCTTGCCCGGCTATATCACTTAGGGCGGTTACGGGATGGTTTAATGAAGGCGCATCAACCCCCGCCAGCCTAACGAGCGTGCCGGTTGATGTTTGGAAAAGATTATTGTCTATAATTTTTACTAATCGTACTG
>JAIOIM010000332.1 GCA_019912505.1 Ignavibacteriaceae bacterium | reverse complement strand
CCTATCTATCCACTTCACTTCTAAACATCGTAGTATAAATTAAACTCGTATGGATGCGGCTGAAGAGCCATCGGTTTAATTTCTCTTTCAACTTTATATTTTATCCAGGTATCAATTACATCTTCGGTAAACACATCGCCTCTTAAAAGATATTCATGATCATCGGCAAGCGCTTTTAAAGCTTCGTCTAAACTGCCCGGCGTTGAAGGAACATTTTTTAATTCTTCGGGAGCCATATCGTAAATGTCTTTTTCAAGCGGGTCACCCGGATCAATACGGTTTAGTATTCCATCTAAGCCAGCCATCAAGATAGCAGAAAAGGCAAGGTAAGGATTGCTTGAAGGATCGGGACATCTAAACTCAACACGCTTTGCTTTGGGACTGTTAGAATACATTGGTATGCGTATTGCCGCGCTGCGGTTGCGCTGCGAGTATGCAAGATTTACAGGAGCTTCAAAACCCGGTACGAGACGCCTAAACGAATTGGTTGTAGGATTTGTAAACGCAATTAATGAAGCGGCGTGTTTTAAAAGTCCGCCTATAAAATATAAAGCCATTTCACTCAATCCGGCGTAACCGTTGCCTGCAAAAAGAGGCTTACCTTTTTTCCACAAACTTGTGTGCACGTGCATACCGCTTCCGTTATCGCCCACTATTGGTTTCGGCATATAGGTTACGGAGCGACCGTTTTTGTGTGCGGTGTTTTTTACAATATATTTGAACATCAAAAGCTGGTCGGCTGCTTTTAGTATCGGCTGAAAGCGAAGATCGATTTCGCACTGCCCGCCGCTTGCAACTTCGTGATGTTGTGCTTCCACATCAATGCCGCATTTAATTAAGTTTTGCACCATCTCGTTACGCAAATCCATTAAATGATCTGTGGGCGGAACGGGGAAGTAACCTTCTTTGTAGCGGGGTTTGTAGCCGAGGTTCGGTCCTTCGTCTTTGCCGCTGTTCCATCTTCCTTCAACAGAATCTACCATATAAAAACTACCGTTTGGTTTCGAGTCGAAGCGGACATCATCGAAAATAAAAAACTCAGCTTCGGGTCCGAAATAAACAGTGTCGGCAATTCCGGTTGATATTAAAAACGCTTCGGCTTTTTGTACGATATTCCTCGGGCAGCGGCTGTATTTTTCTTTTGTAGCCGGTTCGTACACATCGCAAACAAGACTTATTGTAGGCGCTTCAATAAACGGATCCAAAAACATTGTTTCCGCTGCAGGTATTATAAGCATATCGCTTTCGTGAATCGATTTCCATCCTCTTAGCGATGAACCATCAAACCCAAATCCATCTTCGAACGAACCGGCATTAAACTGACTTACAGGCACCGTAAAGTGCTGCCACTGTCCCGGGAAGTCCATAAATTTCATATCAACAAACTCGATACTTTTATCCTTTATAAATTTCAGCACCGATTCCGAACTCGATAACGCTTTAGCCATCGCATCTCCTATTATTATTTCTGATTAGTAAGTTCAATCTCTGTTGTTTCTTTTATAGTGGAAAGCACGAACGTGGTTTTTGTCGCCATAACACCCGTCCAAGCCTGAATTTCACTTAGAAGTTTTTCGAGCGCTTCTGTGTTTTTTGTAATTGCCTTTAGCATATGCGAGCCTTCGCCAAGCACCGAATGGCATTCGATAATAAGCGGGTTGCTCTTTACGCGCTTTATAAGTTCGTTATAATGTTTTGAAGAATCCATCACCACAAGAATGAAAGCCATTATATCATAACCGAAAACTTTTTTATCAAGTTTTGCATGGTATCCTTCAATAACACTTTTTTCTTCGAGTTTGTTTAGACGTTCGCTTAATGAAGGGATTGATAATTTTACAGCTTCTGCAAGCTGGCTGCGTTTTGTGCGGCCCTCTTTCTGAAGCATATTTAAAATTTGGATGTCCGTTACATCTAACATAAAAACCTTATTCGCTTATTTTCTAATGAATATTGGCGGCAAATATAATTCGCAGAAATAACAAAAGCAATATTTATTACGTTAAATTTATAGTTTCGCTTTATTATATTAAGGCAATTGGAGAGAATTTGTTTAATTAGTAAGGTGTTTAAAAATTATGCGTGTTACAAAACAATTTGCGGGTTTTTATTTTGAGGTTAAGTTTTAGTAATTGGAGTTAATAAAAAAGCCGGAGTAAAATCTCCGACTCATCAAAAACAATTTAACAATTAAATAATATAATTGTTCAGCAATTACTTCTTCTTCGGTCTGTACATGTGAGTGCTTTGCCCGAAGAAAACATCCGCTGCTTCCATTACAGTTTCGCTTAAAGTCGGATGAGGATGAATAGTAAGTTTTAGGTCGGTTGCATTGGCTCCCATTTCAATAGCAAGCGTACCTTCGGCAATAAGTTCACCGGCGCCCGGACCGCAAATACCAACGCCGAGAATCCTCTCATCATCCGGATCAATAATTAGTTTTGTAACACCATCGGATCTATCAAGCGTAGTTGCACGACCCGAGGCAGCCCACGGAAATTTTGCAACTTCGTGTTTTATTCCTTTTTCTTTTGCTTGTGTTTCGGTTAATCCAGTCCATGCAATTTCAGGATCGGTGAACACAACACCCGGTATGGCTTTTGGCTCAAATGCCGATTTATGTCCCGCAATAACTTCTACCGCAACACGCCCTTCGTGCGAAGCTTTATGTGCAAGCATCGGTTCGCCGACGATATCACCGATAGCGTAAATGTTTGCGTCATCGGTTTGCATTTGTGCGTTTACATTTATCCATCCGCGTTCATTTGTTTTTACGCGCGTGTATTCAAGTCCAAGCCCTTCTGTAACGGGCTTTCTCCCGATTGACATCAGAACATAATCAAACTCTTCTTCGTTTATGTTGCCGTCTTTATCTGCAATCTTCACATGAATAGAATTCCCAATTTCTTTCATTTCAGTAACATGAGAGTTGAGCATTATCTTTTCATATTTTTTTTCAATTCTTTTTTGAAGATGCATAACAAGGTCTCTATCGGCACCCGGCAGCAGACCCGGCAGCATTTCAACAACTGAAACTTTTGTGCCAAGCGCACTGTAAACCGACGCAAGTTCGAGCCCGATATAACCGCCGCCGATTACAAGCAGAGTTTTAGGAATTTCGGGGAGATCGAGCGCGGTAGTGGAATCAAGCAAACGGTTGCTGTCTATTTGTAATGATGGTATTGTTGCTATGCGTGAACCGGTAGCTATAATTGCTTTTTCGATTTTATGATCTACAGATGAACCATCGGCTTTGCGTATTTGCAATGTAGATGAATTTATAAAACTTGCTGTGCCCTGTATGTAGTTTATTTTTCTTTGTTTGGAAAGTACGCCGAGACCGCCTGTTAATTTAGCAACAACACTGCTTTTCCAATCGCGTAATTTGTCGACATCTATTTTTGGTTTGCCGAAATCAATTCCCCAGTTTTTAGCTTCTTCCGCTTCGTTTAAAAGTTTTGCAACATGAAGCAATGCTTTTGAAGGAATACATCCACGGTAAAGGCAAACGCCGCCGGGATTTTTTTCTTTATCTATTAAAGTAACTTCCATTCCAAGATCGGCAGCTAAAAATGCTGCGGCGTATCCGCCCGGTCCTCCGCCAATAATGGTTAATTTTGTTGACATTTATTGAACTCCTAATTTATAATGAGCACGCAGATGGTGCAGAAAAAGCAGATTTACACAGATTATTTTAATAAAAACTTTCATCGGTCATCTTGTTGAATCGATGATATCAGCGTGCAACTTTTTATCCTTCGACTAATAATTTCATCGGCTGTTCGAGGGCTTCGCAGACCCATCTCATAAAGCGGGCTGCATCTGCACCGTCAATAATTCGGTGATCGTATGACAAAGAAAGCGGCAGCATTAATCTTGGCTCGAATGTTTTTTTCTCTTTGTTGTAAACAGGTTCGTAACTACCGCGCGAAACACCGAGAATTGCAACTTCGGGTGAGTTAACAATTGGGGTGAAAGAAGTACCGCCGATACCGCCGAGATTAGTTATTGTAATGCTGCCACCCTGCAGATCTTCCAACCCGATTTTACGCGCACGGGCTTTGCCGGCAATAGCATTCATTTCAACTGAAAGCTGGGTAAGATTTTTTTTGTCGGTATCTTTTATAACCGGAACAATTAAACCATGCTCGGTATCAACCGCAATGCCTATGTTAAAATATTTTTTATATACAACTTCTTTCTTCTCCATATCAATTGAAGCATTAAACTGCGGGAAAACTTTTAGCGCGCTTGTAAGAACTTTTAGAAGCACCGCAGTAACAGTAAGCTTGCCGCCGGCTCTTTCCACCGCGGGGTTAAATGATTTACGCATTGTTTCAAGCTCTGTGATATCGGCTTTGTCAAACTGGGTTACGTGAGGAATGGCTGTCCAGGCGTAGCTTAAATGCTCAGCGGTTTTTGAACGGATGTTGCTCATAGGTTTCCGCTCAACATCACCAAATCTTGAAAAGTCGGGGAGTTTTTCCTGTCTTACTCCAAAAGCAGCTGTCGGTGCTGTTAAATCATCGCCGCGTGTTTCATTCAATTTTTTTACGTATGCTTTTACATCATCCATCGATATTCTGCCGTTAGTGCCGCTTCCCGTTACTTTGTTAATATCAACGCCAAGCTCGCGGGCAATTCGTCTTACGGATGGGGCAGCAGGCGCGGCGCCTTTTACAATTGGGGGCTGATCGTCAATCTCACCGAGTGCGTGCTTATCGCGTTTCCCGTCATCAATAACTTTTTGTTTTGCTTCTTCCTGTACATGCTCTGATTCGGCTGCCTGCTCGGTTTGTTCGGCGGTTTTTTGAGTTGTTGACTTTTCTTTTACGGCTAGTTCTCCGACTTCTACTTTAAGAATTGCCTGCCCAACTTTTGCTTTTTCACCTTCTTTAACAAGCACTTCAACAACTTTTCCCTCAACTGTTGAAGGCACTTCTATTGTTGCTTTGTCGGTTTCAATTTCAATTACACCCTGATCGTTTGAAATCATATCTCCAGGTTTTACAAGCACCGATACAACATCAGCCGCCTCAATATTTTCACCAAGATCGGGTAGAAGAAAATCGATAATTTCTTTTTTGCCGGTAGTGGTTTTATGTTTTGTTTGTACATCGGCTTTACTTTTCTTTTCGGTAACCTTTTCATCTGCCGCTGCAACAGTTTTGGGTTCAGCAGGTTTACTTTCAACTTTCAGTTCTGCCGAAGCGCCTTCATCGATTTTAATTATCGGCTGACCAACTTTTACATTGTCGCCTTCTTTTATCATAACCTCAACAACTTTGCCTTCAATTGTAGAAGGTACTTCTATTGTTGCCTTATCCGTTTCAATTTCTATTAATCCCTGATCCTTTATAACGGAATCACCTGATTTAACCAGCACACTAACTACATCTGCCGAAACAATATTTTCTCCCAGGTCAGGTAATTTAAATTCAGTAGCCATTTTTAACCTTGTTCAAAATTTCATATAAATAATTATAAAAAGCTGCCGCTATTTATTGGTACGACGGCATCAAAAAAAAGTTTTAATTAAGAAATCATCGGGTTAGCTTTATCGGGTTTTATATCCAAATCCTTTATTGCTTTTTCAATAACAACTTCTTTAATTTTATTTTCTTTATAAAGAGCATAAAGAGTAGCGAGTACAATATGCTTGGCATCCACTTCAAAGAAGTCGCGCAGTTCTGCTCTTCCTTCGCTTCTGCCGTAGCCATCGGTACCGAGTGAAACAAGCGGACGCGGGAACCATCTTGATACAGAATCGGGTAATGCCTTTACATAATCGGAGGCGGCAACAAAAACACCGCTTTCGTTTTTTAAGCACTGTGATATATAAGGAACTTTTTGTTCTTCCAACGGATGAAGCAGATTCCATCTTTCAACGTCCAGACCATCGCGCCGCAGTTCTTTATAACTTGTAACGCTCCAAACATCTGCTGCAACTTTGTAGTCTTCTTCAAGAATTTCCTGTGCCTTAAGCACCTCGTTTAATATAGTACCGCTTCCGAATAACTGAGCTTTTAACTTTGCTGTTTTCTTTTCGGAAGTTTTGAATTTATACATTCCCTTTACAATACCTTCTTTAACGCCTTCTGGCATTTCTGGCATTGCGTAGTTTTCGTTCATAACGGTTATGTAATAAAAAATATTTTCCTGCTCTTCGTACATTCTTCTAATTCCATCCCGTATAATAACGGCAAGTTCATACGCAAACGCGGGGTCGTAGGTTACAAGATTAGGCACTGGGTAAGCAAGTAAGTGGCTATGCCCGTCCTGATGCTGCAAGCCTTCTCCGTTTAATGTCGTTCTTCCGGCAGTACCCCCGATTAAAAATCCTTTACAACGCATATCGCCGGCAGACCATACAAGATCGCCAACGCGCTGCATACCAAACATAGAATAATAAATGAAGAACGGAATCATATTTATACCGTGAATTGCATAAGCAGTACCTGCCGCAATAAAAGATGATATCGATCCGGCTTCGGTTATTCCTTCTTCAAGTATCTGTCCGTTTTTTGCTTCTTTATAATAAAGCAGGCTTTCGCTGTCGACCGGTTCGTAAAGCTGACCGGAGTGAGAGTAAATTCCAATTCGGCGGAACAACGCTTCCATACCAAAGGTACGTGCCTCATCGGGAACGATAGGGACGATAAACTTGCCGAGTTCTTTATCCTTTAAAAGTATTGCAAGGATTTTTACAAAAACCATTGTTGATGAAACTTCGCGTCCCTCGGTTCCTTTGTAAAATTCTTCAAAAATTTCTTCCGGCGGAGTTTTTATTGGACGAACATCATCCTTCCGCTGTGGAATGTAACCGCCAAGTGCTTTTCTGCGGGCTTGCAAATATTTTATTTCGGGGCTGTCGTCCGAAGGACGATAAAAAGGAGCGTTTGCAATCTCTTCATCAGAGATAGGAATACCGAAGCGTGTACGGAATTCTTTCAGTTCTTCTTCGTTAAGTTTTTTCTGTTGATGAGTTATATTTTTTCCTTCACCGCTTTCGCCGAGACCGTAACCTTTTATTGTTTTTGCAAGTATCACAGTCGGTTGACCTTTATGCTCAACAGCGGCTTTAAATGCGGCATAAACTTTTTCGGGGTCGTGCCCGCCGCGTTTCATTTTGCGAAGTTGTTCGTTGTTGAGATGTTTTACCATATCAAGAAGTTCATCGTCTGTTCCGAAGAAATGGTCGCGGACATATTCACCCGATTCAACGGAATACTTTTGATATTGTCCATCGACAACTTCGTTCATTCGTTTTACAAGTTTGCCGTTTACATCGGCATCAAGCAGAGGATCCCAATCGCTTCCCCAAACAACTTTTATTACGTTCCAGCCTGCGCCTCGGAAAATAGCTTCAAGCTCTTGAATAATTTTTCCGTTGCCTCTAACCGGTCCATCAAGGCGCTGCAGGTTACAGTTAATTACAAAAATTAAGTTATCAAGTTTTTCGCGTGAAGCCAGGGTTATTGCTCCGAGCGATTCAGGCTCATCCGTTTCGCCATCGCCGAGGAATGCCCACACTTTATTGTTTTTATTTTCTCTCAAACCGCGGTCCTCAAGGTAGCGGTTAAAACGTGCCTGGTAAATTGCCTGCAACGGTCCTAGTCCCATCGATACAGTTGAAAACTCCCAGAAATCGGGCATAAGCCAGGGGTGCGGGTATGATGACAAACCGCCCGAGGGTTTTAATTCTCTTCTAAAATCTTCAAGCTGTTCAATTTTTAATCTTCCTTCAAGAAAAGCACGTGCGTATATGCCGGGGGAAGCGTGTCCCTGGAAATAAATTTGGTCGCCGCTGTGTGAGTCGCCCCTGCCTTTAAAGAAATGATTAAACCCAATTTCGTAAATTGTAGCAGCCGAAGCAAAAGTAGAAATATGACCGCCGATACCGGCTTCCATTTTGTTTGCTTTAACAACCAAAGCCATCGCATTCCAGCGGATGATACTTTTTATTCTTCTTTCAATTTCTCTGTCGCCGGGGAAGGGCGGCTGTTTCTCTCTTGTTATGCTGTTTATATAAGGTGTGTTTGCAGAAAATGGAATTGTTACGCCTGCTTTGTGCGCGCGTATCTGAAGTTGCTGCAAAAGTTCTTTTACTCTTTCCGGTCCGCCGTTTTGAAGTACATAATCAAGAGAATAAAGCCATTCCCTTGTTTCAATTTCATTAACGTCAAGTTCTTTCTTTTTGTCGTTCATTCTAATTCCTTTGTCGGATTATTCATTCTGCGTTTAAATATCATAATAAGTATAAACTACACACCGTTGTTCTTGAACAATAATAAGAAAACAGCGGCAGTTTAGTTTGCTAAAAACATTGTTTTTTTTGATAAAGCAAGCGAAAATCGAGATTCAAACTTAAAGTATTTGTTATCGAAATACAAGACTACAAACAGTGGGGAGTTAGGTGTAACTGCGGTGGGAAAGATTTTATTTTACAAAAAATATTGCGAAGGTGTATCAGTGTAAGCCAAAATCACAGGAAGAAGATCTGTTTTTTAATTGTGTTTATAAACAATTTTTATTAGGTTAAACCGAACTTAATGATACCAATTTTTAATTAAGTGGAAAGTACGGTTATGAAAAGGATAAAGAGAACTTTTACAAAGGGGCAAAACAAATTCATCCAACAATAAGAACCAGGATAAAGAGGAGGGTCCTTGCTGGTTCGCTGACCATTCGTTAATCCGCCGTGCGCGGAAAATTAATTGTATTACTCAATTTATAGTCGCAGAAATTATACTGTTAACGCAAACAAAAAAAATGATACTTTTACCTCAACTATCAAAATCATTAGAGGAGATAAAAAAATGAAATATTTAATTACATCTAAAAATGTTTTATTCATGTTTTTGGTTTTATTTGCAGGCACAAGTGCGGCGCAAAATTTAGATACACTTTTTACTTCCTATCTGCTCACTTCAATTGAATTAGTAGATAAAAGCCCAGGAGAAATTTTAATAACCGGGCCCGGGGTACAAAGATCTACTAATTATGGAGTAACGTGGGACAGCGCGACATTTAACACAGAAACACCCGAGTGTTATGATTTATCAATGAACCAGGAAAGCCCAAATGAAGGTTATCTTAGTACGTATCAGGGATTATTCAAAACGCTTGATTCGGGTTTTACATGGTTCAAACTTCCGGTTGAAGGCTACTTTTACTTTGTTAATGTAAGCCCGCTAACTCCAAATTTAGTTTTTGCACAGGAATCGGAAGACCCTTTTATCGGTTCATGGATACTATATAAAAGTACCAACGGGGGAAGTTCATGGGATACAGTTGATCTGCCAAGATTTATTGTTGATTTACAATTTCATCCAACTGATTCTATGATTGCATACGGGTGGAGCGGCCCATTTTTTAAAGACATTTATAAAACCACAGATCAAGGCAATACATGGTTTTCAATTTTACATGAAAATTCTACATTTCAATTTTTAGCACTTTATGTAGATAAATTTCAGCCAGGTGTTCTCTATACTTCTTCAAACGGTAAGATTTATAAAACAACGGATGATGGACAAAATTGGACTGAAATAGGTGCCGGTTTAAGAGCCGTGCTTGGCAATTCTTTTAATATACATAACTTTGTTTTTGATGAAACTACTACGGGGCGGTTTTATGTTGGTATAGGTACCGGCTTATTCCTAACAGAAAATGACGGAGAAACATGGAGGCGAATTCATGATAGGGAAATTTACCAGGTTGTAGGCGATAACGAAAAACCAATGCACTTGTACTTTATTACAAATGCAGAAAGAACATTAATTAGAATGCTCGACACATTTACGGTTACAGGTGTTAACGACCGAAGTAATCTATTACCGGAAGTATATTCGCTCGAACAAAATTATCCCAACCCGTTTAACCCAAGTACAACTATAAAATACACAATACCTCAAAAGGTCAATAGTCAATGGTCAATAGTCAATCTAAAAGTTTACGATGTTCTGGGGAACGAAATTGCAACTTTAGTAGATGAAATAGAAGCCGCCGGGGAACATTCGGTAGTATTTAATTCAGATGCCGTAAACGGCGGTATTTCGAGCGGGATTTACTTTTACCGTATAATTGCAGGTGGATTCATTGAAACAAAAAAGATGGTTTTATTGCGGTAGCCAAGTTTTTAAAAAGATATTGAGAAAACAGACTAAATTATGGAGTAAAAAAGGTATCCGGTGTTCTGTATGCTGCCGGTTGTTTCGCCCGCCTGCCTCCAGTATGATGCTTTTTCCTCACTATTGTTCGGAAAGCACCCGGCAATTAATGTACAATGTACAATGAATAATGTACAATTAACCTTTCATTTCCGGTATTTGATTTATGATAAAATGCTAGTTAAACTTCTTAAATATCACCGAAGTATTATGCCCGCCGAAACCGAATGCATTACTTATTGCGTAATTAACTTCACGCTCTTGCGGTTTGTTAAATGTATAATTTAAATCGCATTCGGGGTCGGGGTGTTCAAAGTTTATCGTCGGCGGAATTTTACTGTTGATTATTGCAAGTATCGAAGCAATGGCTTCTACTGCACCGGCAGCACCGAGCAAGTGTCCGGTCATGCTTTTTGTAGATGAGATATTCATCTTATAAGCATGTTCGCCGAAAACATCTTTTATTGCTTTTGTCTCGGCAATATCACCAAGCGGCGTTGAAGTGCCGTGCATATTCACATAATCAATATCGGTTGTACTAATGTCGGCATCTTTAAGCGCCATATTCATTGCAAACTTTGCGCCTATACCTTCCGGATGCGGCGCAGTAATATGATGAGCATCGGCGGATAAACCTACGCCCGCTAATTCAGCATAAATTTTTGCGCCGCGGTTAAGGGCATGTTCTAATTCTTCAATTATCAAACAACCCGAACCTTCGCCCATCACAAAACCATCACGGGTAGCATCAAACGGACGGCTTGCGGTTTCGGGAAAATCATTACGTGTAGAAAGCGCCCTGCTTGCATTAAACCCGCCGATACCGACTTCATTAATTGCAGCCTCACTTCCACCAGTAACCATAACATCGGCATAACCGTTTTTAATCATTAAAAATGAATCAATCATATTGTTGTTGGCAGTAGCGCAGGCAGATACCGCACAATAGTTTGGCCCACGTAAACCGTATGTTATTGAAATATAACCCGCCGCAATATCCGGGATAAGCATAGGAATAAAAAACGGTGAGATACGCGATGGTCCTTCGGTGTGGTTTATAACCGACTGATGGTAAAACGTTTGAATACCGCCGATACCGCTGCCGAAAATAACACCGAAGCGTCCACGTTCCTCTTCGCTTAAAGTAGTGGTATCGATACCGCTGTCTTTTATTGCCTCTCCGGTTGATGCAAGCGCGTAATGTGCGTAAGGGTCTAACCTGCGCGCTGTTTTTCTATCGATATAGTTTGTTACTTCAAAACCTTTTAGTTCGCATGCAAATTTTGAATCGAGTTTTGAAGCATCAAAACCTTTTATAGGTGCGCTGCCGCTTTTCCCTTCCATCATTCCGTTCCAAAATTCTTCAACGCTTAAACCAATGGGTGTTAATGCGCCCATGCCGGTAACTACAACTCTTCTATTTTTAGAATTTAACATCAATCGTCCTTAATTATTTTTTAAAATAAATATCCCGCACACAGCTTCGGAAAAAAAGATAAAAATTGAGTGTAAAGATAAGAGTAATTTTCAAATTCCCGAATTTGTAAACTAAGATAAATAGCCTTACGCAAAAAAAAAAGGATAACGATATTTTTTTAGAGTTTCATAACGTCAGAGTCTTTAAGGTTCTCTAATTAATTAAAAGAGTATGAAATGCCGAAAGATACAATCCCTCTGAACTCGGTAGGAGAGAGTGTAAACAATATTGTATAAATGACGCGCTGATTAAAAAACTATCTTAATAAAACCATCTTCTTCGTCTGTATAAAACTTCCCGCTTCAAGCCTGTAAAAATAAACACCGCTTGCAAGGCTGCTTGCGTTAAACTCTACTTCGTAATTACCCGGCGCAAGTTCTTTGTTGATGAGTGTGGTTATTTCGCGTCCGAGGATGTCGTAAATTTTTAGGGTTATCGACCTCACCCCCGGCCCCTCTCCTTGGGAAGGAGAGGGGAGGGTGAATTTAATTTTTGTTGATGGGTTGAACGGGTTGGGGTAGTTTTGGTATAGAATAAATTCATCGGGCAGCATGGATTTTTGATCATCTACCGAAACAGGGAAGTTTGTGTAGTACAAATCTCGGTAATATACTGCGTCCTGTTTTAGTACACTCAGACTGTTTAATCTGTCGGTTCCTTTATTAATTAGTATCGCAATTACAACTTCCTGTGTATCCATAGGAGCAATTGAACAAGGACCGGCTGTAATTATGTATCTTCTGTCGCCAGCCTGTGGGCCCCCAGGCCAGCCGACTCCATCGTACCAGCCAATACCCGCTACCGGATCGCCGGGTAAAATAAATTTGGTAACAAGTCCGGTTATGGGGTCTATAAAATTTGAACCATTCCAGACTTTTCCTTGCATATAATTGTAAAGCTCAATAGTTCCGGCATACACCGTCATTTGTGGATCCCTGTAATAAGGAGAATTCTTTATAAAAACTACATTAGAAGAAAGTGAGATATTTTTATAACCTTTAACCCATTTCCCATCAAAATACGCACTGTCATTGTCCGATGAAAGATTTCTCGGTGTTTGCAGCAGCATGTGTCCGACGGCAGGCGGCGGAGTACCATATACGCCGTCATTGTTGTTGCTGTTATAGCTAAAACATAGATTGAGTAGAGTGTCGCAGCCTGAATAATCATCATTTGCATCGCCGAGATCGTTATCTGCCCAGTAGCCAAAGTACAAATCAGTTAAATCATTAGAGCCCTTATTTATTATTTTATATTTTTTAAAAACCACATTCATCAGGTCTTCTCTTTCAAATGCAAAAATTGTTGTCTGAAATTCAAGCCCGATCGGGTCAGAGCCGAATGTAGAGCGGGAGGTGACAGTATCGAGATCGTTTGCCACGTAAAACAATACTTCATCACCAATATAATCGGGTTGGTCAATACCCGGAGAATAAATTCCATCGTCATTATTATCTATCCAGGGTGCGCCAAGTTCTGCAGGCCAATTTAAAAAGTTAAATTCATATTTATCCCGCTCGGGCGAAGGAGGAAGGTACTCCCAATTTTTTTTGATTTTATAAACTCTATACTTGAGGTCGAATGGATCCGCTGCTGTTCCATTTTGCAAAATATTTCCCGGTCTAAGTCCGGTTCTATAAGTAGCTCCATTAACTCTTGTTTCCCCGTTTATTTTTCCGCCCCAGCATAACCCGTCTGAAAAAATTGCGGATTGGTATGTATGATTGATTCCACCAGGCCAATAAAATCCATTGCCGCCAGTTTGAGGATCATTTGAGCCAACACTGTTATTCCCTACCCACATTAGAACTTCATTTGCCGAAATATACTCATGCTGACTATATGGCTTAATACTAAAAAATGTATCACTCACAGCACTAATTGAAAAATCGTAGCTGTCTTTAACCTTTATCAAACAAGAATCTGAGTTGATGACCGGGACACTCCAGTTAAATGATCCGGGAGAAGGATAATATCTAATTATATTATTCCATGAATTACCACCATCAGCACTAATTTCAACATGAACAAAATCGATATTTAATGATGACCAACCGATAAAAGTATTTGCTGAACTATTGATTTTTTCACCCCCGCCAGGGCGAACATATTTTATATATTTTATTACTCCGGTTGAATCTGTTTTCTGTACAAACCTGTCCCCCGCCATTATCAGCCCGCCGTCAGGGCATAACGCAAGAGATTGAATTTTTCTACTCAGTTGAACAGTTTTTAGAATTTCCCCGTTTTTATTTAATTTCAATAAAATAGCTTTATTATTTTCATAGATAGAAGCATTATAATATCCAGCCGGAGAATAGATTACATCCAAGATATTTTGGGCTTGAAAATATTTTACCCACACTAAATTTCCGGCATAATCAAGTTTATATAAGCTATCTTCGGCAATTCCTATTAAATAACCATCATCAACAATGTTTAGTTTTGAAATAGTTTTAATGTTACTATTTTGTGAAATGATGGTACCGTATTTATCAAGCTTAAAAAGTCCGGTATTGGTTGCAAAAAGAAAAGATGAATCCGGCAATACTATCATATCT
>JAIOIM010000331.1 GCA_019912505.1 Ignavibacteriaceae bacterium | reverse complement strand
ATACAAGTAGTCTCTTTTTTCGGTTGATGAACCGGCTCCCTCAATAAAACCGCATTTTTCAAAATTAAAACCATCTGCCGATTTTTCAATTTCAAATCCGTGGTTATTTAATTCGCTTGCCGTTGACCAACGTAAAATAATATTATTATCAGTTATATCACCAGTAAGAGATGTTAACTCGACAGGCACAACAGTACCAACTAATGGATATTCCTCTGCCTGTGCAATTTGACTCCTATTTAAAGTAGCATTTTCTTTATAGACGAATACAACAATACGGCTGAATTCGGCAGCAAAATCATTCGATATTGAAAACGTAAATTGTTTTGTAATTGTTTCTCCCTGGTTTACAGGAGAAGCAAATAAAGTATCGCCGGAAGCCCCATTTAACATTGACCGAACTACCTGATTGTGGGAAAAACTCGATCCTCCGAGACACGTACTGTTACCGTTTTGGCTTGCACGCAAACCATCTTCAACTAAAATAATATTTATAAAATGTTTTTGTGTTAAGTTTTGCTGCGCTGTTACATACACGGTTAAATCTAATTCACGCGTATTTGTATCGTAGGTTTTGTTTATGTTTATATCTACAGATGCCGGAATATTTTGTCTTGCTTGGATGGAATCTATCCAGCCATCGATTGGGACGGGTGAGGATGTCCGATCAATAATACCGGAAGGATAGAAAAAAAAATTGAGTAATGAACTTATTTCATCACCTGGAAAATTTCCGAAAGGATCGCTACCATCTGGCGGTCCATGATAACCTACAACTATCGTGTTCGGCATTAAAGGTAAAATTTCATTAGCTATTAATTGATGACTGCACGCACACCATTGGCACCAAGTACCTGTTGCATATTCTAAAACAGGATTACGCTGCACCTGCGCGAAAGTAATTGAATAAGCAAAAACAAAAACTAAACAAACCGTTCGGAGTTTTAACATTTGTATTTTCGGTTAAACTGATGTGTAAGCATTTGATAGAACATGATAATGATTGCGATTGGGGTTTTTGATAAATTCATTTGCTAATTGTTGTAAAACTAATTAATGATGGCAACAATTCAAATATTAAATTTGCTCTAAATAAAAATAGGTTGGAATTATCAAGAATTAATAAGC
>JAIOIM010000330.1 GCA_019912505.1 Ignavibacteriaceae bacterium | reverse complement strand
ATTTAAAGGTTGTAGATATTTGTCGTCGAATAACGCGGCAACCTCTTCGCCCACTTCATAATTAATCTGACTTATTGAAGGCGCGAGATACACAAATAAATTTGCGGGTGATGATTTATATTTTTTCATTAATTTATTTAGTGTCTTTTCCAATATCTTTTTTTCAGTGCCGCGCCAGCCTGCATGAACACCGGCAATAACTTTATTTTCTTTGTCGTATATAAAAACAGCCGTGCAATCGCCCGTGCTTATTGCAATACCAAGACCGGTTTTATCGGTAATCATTGCATCCGACTCGCCGCAAAACCCGGGCTGCTCAACAAAAGTAACTGCATCCCCATGAACTTGTTTTTGAAACACAACGGAGTTAGTAGTAAGACCAATTTCGTTAAAAAAAAGCTCACGGTTTTCTTTTACTCTGTTTTCGTCATCACCTACCGACATTGAAACATTTAAAAAATAGGGGGCGGTTCTATCATTCCCGATTTTTGTATTAAACCCGAATATAAGTTCATCGAACTGCTGAAATATTATAGGTTTTATGATGGTCATATTCAAAATTAATTTTGAAACAAATTTATTAAAATAAGTTCATAAAAGCGTTAGTAATAATGAAATGATCTTTAGGTTTGGGATAAAAGAGCAGCGAGAATTAATTAAAATGAATTTGATTTTATATCTTCCCATTTTACTAAAACGGGCAACCCTCAACGGATTCACACGCTTAGCCATCTGCCTATAGGGCTGTTCCCGCAAGCGGAATAAACAAAATAATCAATTTCCATTTAAGCATATTTATAAATCAACTTACATATTTACCATCGCGTAGACGGAATAACCGGATTCAGGGCAGGGATGTCCTGGTGAAATAGGAAATATGCTGGGGTGCTTTTTTGAGAGTTTGCTGCGGAGAAGAAGCATCTGTCAACAGCTAAGCCATAAAAACTTTAAGCGTTCATTTATTTGGGCAGCTTTGCAGGATCAAACTGGTTGATTCAGTTAATAAAATTCTAATGTCCTGTTCTATTTCCATCTTCCAAGGTACTATATTCTTCAGTTTTACTTATATTATTTTAAGCAGCAATTAATTTTATTCCATTCGCAAATTCAGCCGTTAACTATTATATTTGAGTTTATTTTTAATAAGAAATTGGACAAATTACATTGAAGATACTCGTATGCAACGATGACGGCATCGACTCGGTTGGTATTTATGAATTAGTAAAGGAATTAAAAAAGTCTGCCGAAGTTACCGTAGTTGCACCTTTAACAGAACAAAGCGCGGTCGGGCATTCTATAACTATGCAAACCCCGCTGCGCGTAATAAATTATTATAAAAACGGTGAGTTTTTTGGTTACGCTGTTGACGGCACACCTGCGGATTGTGTAAAAATTGGAATAAGAAATATATTAAAGGAAAGTCCGGATATTGTTATCTCCGGTATAAATCACGGTTCTAATACGGCAATAAATATTATTTATTCGGGAACAGTTTCAGCCGCTCGCGAAGCTGCTATAATGGATGTACCCGCAATTGCTGTTTCAGTAACAAACCACGCGGCAAAACATTTTAACTTTGCTTCTCGGGTTGCAATGATGTTAGCGCAGGAAATTGCGGAGAAACCGTTGCCTAAGGGAACGCTGCTTAATGTAAATGTCCCCGATCTTCCCGAAAAGGAAATTGCCGGAATACTTTTAACAAAGCAGGGAAAATCAAAATGGGATGATATTTACGAACAGAGACAGGACCCGTACGGACGCGATTATTACTGGCTTACCGGCAACCTTATGGAAGTAGATAACGAACTTGACATAGACCAAAAAGCAATAAAAAATAATTATGTATCAGTTACACCTATCCATTTTGATTTAACCGATTATGAAACATATGACCGGATGAAAGAATGGAAAATTGAGGAGTTGTTAAATGGCAAAGAAAAAAAATAAAATATACCACATTGATGCTTTTACAAGCGAGCCGTTTTTGGGTAACCCAGCCGCAGTTACATTCGGTGATGAATATAGCGAAGAACAAAAACAATTAATCGCCAGGGAAATGAATTTATCCGAAACCGCATTTTTATCAAAATCGGATAAAGCAACATACAAACTGCAATGGTTCACACCAACGAGTGAAGTAAAACTTTGCGGGCATGCTACAATTGCATCGCTTCATTTTTTGCACGAAAATAAACTGCTTAAAAACGGTGAAGAAATTACATTTGAAACTTTGTCAGGCGTGCTTCGCTGCCGTTTTGAAAACGGAAAATATTTTATGCAGATTCCTGTATTTAAAGCCATAACATTCGAGCATGATATTAAAGAAGTGCTGGACGCGCTTAATCTTGATGAAGATCATGTTGACCCGTTTATAGAAACAGTTTTACTTGACAACGGTAATCTTTATATCTGCGTAAATAATTTAAAAACCTTGCAGGCAATTAAACCGGACTTTAACAAATTGAAAGATCTTTCCGCCGATGAAAAGAAATTTGAAGCTGTTGCTGTCTACACGCTTGAAACAATAGAATCCTCATCGTTTGCACATTTAAGATTTTTTGCCCCGGCTTTCGGAATTAACGAAGACCCGGTTACTGGCTCCGCAAACGGACCGCTTCTAACTGTCTTAAAGTATCTTTATGTAATTGAACAGATAGAAGAAGAAGTGTATGTTCAGTTTGAACAGGGCGATTTTATAAAGCATAAAGGTCGCATAGGCGTTACATATTATTTATCTACAAAAGAACTTTATATTTCGGGCGATGCCGTAACCGTGTTGAAAGGAGAATTAAACTTTTAATGTTCGGTTACGAAAAAGTTGCTCTTACATTTTCATTCAGTGCGGTGTGGTTCATCATCGCACTTTTATTATTAGCGGGTTATACTTTTTATGTGTACCGCTACACAGTTCCACCTGTACGCCCCGTTACAAAAGCAGCATTAATTATGCTTCGATTCCTCGCTCTCCTCTCCCTTCTCTTTTTTATTTTTGAGCCTGTTTTAACTTTAACAAAAATAAATGTTATGCAGCCGGTTCACCAATTTTTTGTCGATAACTCCCGCTCAATACAAATTGCAGACGGTACAAATAGAAAAGAAAAAGAAATTCAGTTTTTAGATGAAGCGATATCATCCGCTGTAGCCGGCAACTCCGAGTTTTTTACTTTCGGTACCGATGTAAATAAAACCGGCAGCGATTCTATAACACAAATTAAGTTGAATGAAGGCTCGACAAATTTTTCAAACATTATTTCATCCGTAAAAAAGGATGAGCGCAACATCGCATCAATAACAATTGTTTCGGATGGTGTGGTTACTTCCGGTTTAAAACCGTTGTATGAAGCTGAAAAGTTGAACATTCCGATTTTTACAATCGGGCTCGGCGACACTACAGTAAAAAAAGATGTGTTTGTAAAAAATGTTTTATACAACGAGTTTATATATGTTAAAACTCAAACAACAATTTTAGCGGAAATAAGTAGTCATGGTTTTGAAGGTAAACAGG
>JAIOIM010000002.1 GCA_019912505.1 Ignavibacteriaceae bacterium | reverse complement strand
GTAATGAATGAGCCTGGTTTAAAAAGGTTGGAAACAGTTACGCCACGGCGCACAGGTGAAACTGTTTCAACGGTTTAAATTTCCATCTCAAATTAAATTTTTAACCTTTTTAGACCAGGCTCATGAATAAATTGTGACATTTGCACAGAGCAGCGTAGGCAGTCAAAACTGTATCTCCGCAAAGTTATTTTAATTTTAAAGAAATATGGAAGACTCTAAAAAAATAAACGGTAAATCTATTTGCCCGTCACAATTTGAAACTTACAATGCGACAGATAAAAATTAAAAATATGACTCAACAAAGAACGCTTTATTTCGATAATAGAATCACGACAATTTATTTTTCTGGAGGCGGGATATGAAAACCAAAATTCCGATAATTATATTTTACTTATTTGCGGTTCTATTGTTTTCCGCTCAATTTACTTTCGCTGCTAAAATCATAACGCCGGTTGTGCCTGGACCTGATGATGAGGCTTATCTTCCATTTGCAGAGGTAATGCCTGAGCCGGAAGGTGGTATTCCTGCGCTGTACAAAAAAATAAAATATCCAAATATCGCAAAACAGAGCGGCTTGGAAGGTAAAGTTTATGTTCTGATATATGTCAACGAAAACGGCGGCGTTGATGATGTAAAAATTATAAAAAGCTTGGGCGGCGGATGCGATGAGGCTGCAATAGATGCCGTAAAGCAGACTAAATTTATACCTGGAAAAAATAAAGGAGCCGCAGTTAAAGTTAAACTATCTCTATCGGTCACTTTTAAACAGAGCTAATATTTTCAACCAAACGATAAGGATATTGTGATGTCGTGGTTTAATAATTTAAAATTTGTACATAAAATTCAAGGCGGCTTTTTTGCGCTTGCCTCAATTTCTACTGTGGCTGTAGGGTTGGGATTTTTTCAATTATTAAAAATGTCAGACGTTAAAGATCAAATATTTAAAGATTTTGTTCGTCCACAGGTTAGAATAGAAAAAATTTATTCCAACTTTCAGAAAACCCAATTCATTATGATGCAGTTTTCTATGGAGGTGTTTTCTAATAAATTTAGCCAGAATGCAGGGGAATATACTTCACTAAAAGAAGAAATTGATCAATCGATTGACACACTATTAAATTCAAATCTTAGTGACGACATTAAAACCAATTTAACAGAAATTAAAAATATTTGGACGGATTATAAAAGTCTTGTGGCGGACGCAATATTAAGTGCCTCGGTTACCCAAAACTATGAGATGGCAGCCGATATAGCTACATCATCTGGAGAAGAGGTGGGACAAAAACTATACGTCCAATTCGGCAAAATAAAAGAAGCTTTGAATACTAAATCCGATCAGCTAGACATTTCTATTGGTGAAACAGTTAACAGTGCCCAACTTCAAACACTACTTGGCGCAATATTTGGCACACTAATTTTTATTTTTTCTGCGTTCTACCTTGCTCCAACCATTAGTAAACCAATAAAAAAATTAAAAGATGTTGTTAAAGAATTTTCATTTGGTAATTATGATGCGGATATTGAAATAACCTCGAAAGATGAAATGGGTGAACTTGCGGATTTATTCAGAGAATTACAGATTGCCCAAAAAGAAAAAATATTTGCCGCCGAAGAAATTGCCGCCGGCAATATCAGCCGGGTAAAAATTGCATCGGAAAAAGATGCCCTTGCTATTGCATTTAATAAAGAAGTTGAAACAATAGAAGAACTGCTGAAAGAAGCAGATACGCTTATTAATTTTATTAAAGAAGGTAACTTAACACAAAGAGGCAATACCGAAAAATTTTCGGGCGAATGGCGTAAACTTATTGAAGGAGTTAACTCTATACTCGAGGCATTTATAGGACCACTTAACGGCTCCGCAGATGTGCTTGATAAAATGGCAAAAGGTGATTTAACCTCGAAACTAACAGGAAACTATCAGGGTGCTTATAAAGGAATGCAAGATAATATAAATTATCTTGGAGAGTCACTATCAGCTGCGCTTGGGGAAGTATCGGGGAGTGTTTTGGAAGTCGCAAATTCAGCCCATCAAATATCTTCGGGAACCGAGGAAATGGCTGCCGGTGCACAAGAACAAACCCAGCAATCGGCAGAAGTAGCGGGTGCGGTTGAACAAATGACAAAAACGATTTTAGAAAATACAAAGAACGCATCCTATGCAGCAGAAACAGCAAAGCAAGCCGGCGAAAAGGCAAAAGAAGGCGGCAGTGTTGTAAAAGATACAATTGCGGGTATGTTAAGAATTGCTGATGTGGTTCAGAAATCGGCTGTAACTGTTGAAGCGCTCGGGCACAGCAGCGATCAAATAGGAGAAATTGTAGAGGTAATTGATGAGATAGCCGATCAGACAAACCTTCTTGCACTAAACGCTGCTATTGAGGCTGCGCGTGCGGGTGAGCAGGGCAGAGGTTTTGCTGTAGTTGCCGATGAAGTACGTAAGCTTGCAGAGCGCACTACAAAAGCGACAAAAGAAATTGCCTTAATGATAAAACAAATTCAAAAAGATACCGGAGAAGCCGTAAGCGCAATGAAAGAAGGAACCGATGAAGTTCAAAAAGGTAAAGAGATGGCAAACCGCGCCGGCGAAGTATTGAGCGAGATTGTTATCGGCGCCGAGAAAGTTACAGATATAGTTGCACAAGTTGCTGCAGCAAGTGAAGAACAATCAAACGCAGCCGAGCATATTAGTCAAAATATTGAAGCAATCAGCAGCGTTACGCAACAGAATGCTTCCGGTATTCAAGAAATTGCACGTTCCGCAGAAGACATGAATAGACTTACAACCAACCTTGAAAATTTAATTGGTAAGTTTAATTTTTTAACTGAAAAAGCTGGGAATGTAAAAGGAAATCTAGCTATAAGATCTAACGGTAAAGTTGTAAATTACTGATTCAAAAAAAACATCGACTTTTAAGCTGCTCTAGCAATGGAGCAGCTTTTTTTTTGCATCTTTTTTATCCCGCGTTTAATTCTTAAATTTATTTCGTTAATCAGTAGTGGATAAATAAAAACTAAATTTGTTTTAAAGGCAGTAAATGGTATTAAAAAGATCGAACAATAAAATGATAGCCGGTGTTTGTGCCGGAATAGCTGAGTGGCTTGGCTGGGACCTTACAATTGTCAGGGTAGCTTATGTGCTTATTTCTATTTTCAGTGCGGCATTTCCGGGTATTTTAGTTTATATAATTCTGTGGTTTGTTATGCCCCCGCCGGAATACTGATTGATAGAACTTTGTTATGTTGCTGCGATACAAAAATCGCAGAATTAAATTTTAGACTGCTTTATTTGAGAATAAATTTCTAAAAACGCATCCGCTCTTTTTTGCCCGATTAATTTTCTTGTATCAAATTTTAATTGGATATTGTTCCTCCACGCAATAGCTTCTTCGCTTGTTACAATTGAATCCGGTTTAAATTCAAAATCACTTTCATCTATAATTAATCCTTTTAATGCGAGGCACTGTATCGCCTCAAATGCCGGATGGGTGTTGTAAATATCTTTATACGGATAAAGCTGGCAGCCCGCTATTAACAACTCATTTTGAAGCTCATCTATATTAAGGTTTCTCGGTTCAACATTATTTTTTACCGATAGTGCCGCCGCTGCGCCTGCTGCTTGCCCAATTAACATTACAACCGGTTGCAGACGCGAGCAGCCGTTTACAATGTGCGAAACCGAAATACTCTTTTCTGCGGCTATAAATCCATCTACTTTCTGCGGAATTAAAGACCGGTAAGAAATTTGAAACGGTGCGTTTGCCGGAAGTTTTTCATCAAGCCTTTTGCCAGGCTCTTTAAAGAAACTGCTGTGGTGATGATCGAGAAAATAATCCCCCACGGCAATACCATCTTTCATTAGCGGCGGGCGAAAAGATCCAGCATCGGGTATTACATCTTTTTCAACCATCAAATACTCACCTTTCATTCTTCTGCTTTCACGTATGTAAGGAATAAAGGGGAGGAAATCGGGAGTTGGGAATTCATCGGTTGCAAGACCCCATTCCGGATGTCCGAGTTTTGTTTGAATATAACTTACATAAGCCAGCACCAACTCCTTGGCTTTTTTAAAATGAATAGAGCGCGTGGCAGCGTTCTCATAAATTTCCCGGCATGTATTCGGATAATCATTTGAGCGGAAGGGCCAGTTGAGAAGATATTTATCATTCGGCAGCGCGGCGTATGAAATAAAACTATCCCAACTATGAAGTTTATGGTTTAAAAGATTTTCATCATTCGTATCTGAATCTACAGAGGTGGAATTTTTAAAGATTGAAAAATCAAAATTTTCATCAACAGTTACGGGCGGAGCATTTGCCGGGTATTTTTTTAAGATTGCGCAGTAGGTCATGTCCTGTATTTCATCATCGGCATTGTCGGGCGCATCAGCTTCGTATGTATCGCTCTTTGCGTCTCTGCCGAGTCTGTATGGAATTCCCGCTAATGGAAGCACATCACCGAACTCGGTTGCCTCAATAATAACTTTGCAGTTTATTTTTAATGCGCTTCCATCCTTTAATTTTATAAGTGCTCCGGTTATCTTATTTTTAGTTTTATAAACTTCAAGTAATGATGATTCATGCCAAACGGATAAATGCGGTTCTGCTTTTACAAGTTGATGTAAAAACTTTTTGCCTATTTTCGGTTCAAAGCAAGTTAAGCTAATCCATCCGGTATAAGTTTTTTCGGGTCCTCCATAATATTCTTCCAGCAGATGTCTTAACTCACCAAAAATACCGCCACCCACAGCGTATTTATTTCCATCAAAAGCAGAGACGCCGGCAGATGTTATCATTCCGCCAAGCCAGGGTGTTTCTTCTATTATTAAAGTTTCAACTCCCATTCTTGCCGACTGAATTCCTGCTGCGGTGCCTGATGCACCGCCACCTATAACTAATACATCTACTTCCAAACTTATTTCCGGTTTATACTATTTAAAAATAAAATTTAATGTTCAAATCAAATTAATAAGAGTTTAATAAACAAGTAAAAATACTTAAAAGGATAAACCAGGATTTTCTAATAGATTAAAAAAAATGATGTGGGGTTTCTGCAAAAAAAAGGCAAAATAAAAAAGCGAGAAGAAAACCCGCTTAAAATTTTATTTACTGCTTTTGTCCGAAAAGTTCTTCTTCAACAAGTTCGCAAATTATATGTGCTACGGTTATATGCCCTTCCTGTATGCGCTGTGTATTTGGAGAAGGAATAATGACAGGCATATCAACCATCGTTTTTAGCTTGCCGCCGTTACCGCCAAGAAAACCGATTACAGTCATCCCTTTTTGGTGAGCCATTTCAACTGCTTTTATAACATTTGGCGAATTACCGCTTGTAGAAATTGCAAGGAGCATATCGCCTTCATTTCCCAGACCTTCTACATTTCTGGCGAACACATTCTCAAAACCAATATCATTACCTCCGGCGGTAAGATTAGATGTATCTGTTGTTAACGCAATAGCCGGAAGTGCAGGGCGTTGAATTTTATGACTCAATCGAATCATAAATTCAGCTGCAATATGCTGGCAATCGGCAGCGCTTCCGCCGTTTCCGCAAAGTAAAAGTTTTTTCCCTTTTCTAAATACTTCGGTAAGATTATCGGCGGCTGTTAAAATATCGGTTAAACATTCCTGTTCTATTTTCTTTTTGGTTTCCGCGCTTTCTGCAAGCGAATCGGATATAAACTGTGTTTTATTCAAACTAATTCCTAAAGTTAAAAATAATTTAATTTATACTTCGAGCGGTTCTTTTATATGAACAGCGGAAGCAAAGTTTTTTATCATATGCCAATTGCTTTCATCCTCAAAAAAGTTGCCGGTTACAATTATGCCGGCGCCGTTTTTTACTTTATCTCTTGCAACATTGGCAGACCTTATTCCACCGCCTACAATAACAGGTATGGAGCAATAAGATGAAACTGCTTTAACCATTTCATCCGGCACGGATAGTTCGGCACCGGAACCTGCTTCGAGGTAAATAAATTTCATCCCCATATACTCAGCAGCAAGCGCCGTGGCGGCTGCAATTTCAGGCTTATTGCGGGGCATCGGAAAACTACCGCTCATATATTGGGCAGTTGTAACTTTACCGCTTTCAACTATAATATAGCCGGTTGAAAGAACTTCGATGCCGGCTTCTTTTATTAGCGGTGCCGCAAGCACATGTTTGCCAATAAGATGCTCAGCGTTTCTGCCGCTTATTACGGATAAATATAATAAACCATCTGCCTGATGAGTTACCTGGTTAACTGCTCCGGGAAAAATTATTGCAGGCAAATTGGTTATCGATTTTAACCTGGTTGTGAACGACCCGATATCTCCGTTAATCATAAGGCTTCCGCCGATTAGAAAACCATCAACGCCGGAACTGCCGCAGACTTCAACAAATTTAGTAAGCTTGTTTTCATTTAATTTATCAGGATCAAGCAGTACTAAATAAGCGGCGCCTTTGGTTTTAATAACATCTTGTAAGTATTTGTAAATTTTCATAAATCCCGATTAATTAGCATTTGAATATAAAAATTTTGAATTTGAGAAAAAAGAAGCGGCTCTCGTTTTATCGGTGTATTATAAAAATATTTAGGGAAATAAGTAAAGAAGCAGCCAATTCAGACGGCTCAGATGTTAGAGTGAGGGAAAAGATCAATCGGTTACTACAATATCAAAATCAGCACAAAGAGCATTAGAAATGAAAAACATTCCGGTTAATTTTGTCGGCTAAAATATAACGCGGATGCTTATGACTTAGCCGTACTTCAAAAGTATAGCAAAAGCTAAATTATGCTGTATTTGGTATTTTTCGCAGAATATTTATTTGAAGGCTTTGTTACTACTTTACAATTTCTTTCAATTGGTTACAAATCTTTACGCGGAAATCTCTTATTATCTAACTACTGAACCCCTTTTTAAGAGATGACTAAATAGAGAGAGTAGAGGAAACCTCATGTTCATGAAAGTTGGTTAGGAGTCATATTTATAATGTCGCACTATTTTCGGATAGATTGTAAACGATGGTGCTTATATTAAACCATTTTGTTTTAGTATAAACAAGCCTATTGTAATTGTTATTACAGAACTGAGTGTAGTTATAAGTAAAATGTTGGCGGCAAGTTTGCTGTTACTTCCCATAGCCTCTGCCATAATAAAACTTGCAATTGCGGTTGGGCATGCAAAAAGTATAAATAAAATACCGAGATCAATTCCGATAAATCCAAGTTTGTAAGCTATAAAAGTTGCTGATAGCGGGATGAAAACAAGTTTAATTATTGTTGAAAATAAAGTTTTTGTAAGCCCCTCTTTAACATCATTAAAGGACATAAACCCGCCAATGCCGAGTAGAGCAAGTGGAAGCGCGAGCGATGCGAGATAGCCGCCGGTTTTATTAAAAATAAAAGGAAGCTTTAACCCTGTTGATGAAAATAAAACTGCTGCAACAACCGCAAGCAGCAAAGGGTTTTTTATGATTTCGAAAATTGTGCCCGATAGCTTTAATTGTTTTTCTTTTCTGAGCGGTACAGTTAACGCAACTATCGAAAGAATATTGTATAATGGAATTGTAAACGCTAATGCTATTGAGGCTTTGCCAAGCCCGCCTTCGCCATAAAGATTAAAAATTAAAGCTAAACCGATTATTGCATAATTCCCCCGGAATGAACCCTGAATAAAAACTGTTCTGTCTTTCGGTTCTTTTACAAAAGGAATTGCAATCAGCCAAATCAACAAAAATGAAATTATTGTGCCGACATAAATAAAGACAATCATTTTAATATCAAAAACCTGGTGAAGATCAATCTTTGCCAACTCAATAAAAATTAAAGCAGGCAGCGAAACCGAAAAAACAATTTTGCTCGATAGTTTTACAAAGTTATCTGTTATCATGCCAAGTTGGCGGAGGAAGTAACCCAGTGCGACAATTAAAAATACGGGGGCAACAAGGTTTGCAGTAAAAATTAAATTTTGCATATAAAAAAATTAAATCTTGTCTTCGGGATCAATCTGATTTTCCGGATCAACATGGACATAAATAACTGCTTCTTTTGCGTACTGCCGCTTTACCTGACGCTCTACTTCCTCGGCTATGTTATGCGCCTCTTCTATGCTTAACGTACTTAAAACTTCTATATGAATATCGATAACAGGATAACTGCCGACCCGGCGTGTACGCAGATTGTGCGGGTTAATTACACCATCAACTTCCCCAATTATTTTGTAAATTTTTTCTTTCTCTTCGTTGCCAAGCGAAAACTCAAGCAACTCTTTTATGCTGTCCCAACCGATATCATAACCAACCTTGATAATTAAAAAGCTTACAATAACCGCTGCGGCGGGGTCTAAAATGCGCCAGTGCTCTCCTAGAAAAATAGCGCCGCCGATACCAAGTAAAGTAGCAACCGATGATAGTGCATCCGAACGATGA
>JAIOIM010000001.1 GCA_019912505.1 Ignavibacteriaceae bacterium | reverse complement strand
TTTTATTTTTAATAAATTTTAATGTAGTTAAGAAAAAGATTAACATTATTTTTTTCATTACAAATATTTAAATAAAAAATCTTGATTTGTTTTGATAATTGGACTACTTTTAGAATGTTTTTAAACGCATTTAATAACTTTGAAGGGAGTTCTATATGAAGAAATTATTTTCTTTACTAATTATCGCTTTGTTTGTCACCTCTCCTATCCTTGCTCAAGGAGTAATGTTATGGGAAAAAACAAATGCAGATTATTCATGGATTACAAATGATAATACCATGCGCGGTCTTACTTACAACGAGGAAATGGGACACGTTCTTGCATGCAGCAGAACAACAGCGGCTAATATTTATATTTTGGATAAAGCTACTGGTGACTCGCTTGGCACTTTAGATATGACCGGCGTTGCCGGTGGTACGTATCCAATAAATATTATAAAATCTACACCCGATGGCGCTATTTATGGCGTAAACCTCACTACTTCCGGAGCCGGATTAAAAATTTACCGTTGGGCTAACGAAAGTGCTGCTCCAACTGTTGCATTTTCTGGCGATCTTACAGGTCGTTTTGGTGATGTTATGGCGGTATCCGGTAATGGCGCTTCCACTGTTATTTATGTCAGCGGAAGTTCTAACACATTAATCCAATTATTCACTACTGTGGATGGTTCCGTTTATACGGCAGCATCTACTATCACCGTTGCAGCAGGCGCTGCTCGCGGCGGTATAGCTCCGGTTAGTTCGGGTGTTTCTTCGGAGCTTTGGATAAATGGTGCCGGTACATCCATAATGCATATTGATGCCGCCGGTACAGTTCTAAACACAGTGGACGGCGGAGTTATCTCAAGCGGATGGCAGAATGTTGCATATAATATGGGAAGCAATGGAAGAAAAGTGATTGCAGTTGTCGGCAAAAATGATGGGACACTCGGTAGTACAGTTCAAGTATTTGATGTTTCTAATAGCGAAGTTTATCCCACAAGGTATGGAGAATTTAAATTAACAATTCCTTATGTTACAAATGCAAACGCTACAAGCGATATGTCTATTGTTGATAATGGAAACGGTACATTTACTTTCTATTGCGGCTTTACAAACAATGGTGTTGCCGCATTCAAATCCAACATGGTTTACATCTCGGAAGCTCGCGAAGATTTAAACAATGATTTTCAACCAGATAGATTTCACGACACACTTACAATCAAAGCTGTTTGTATTTCTCCCAACTTCCAAACTTTACACCGTTCATATTATGTGTGGGATGGTACTGGAGGAATTGCAACCTTTAAAGGCGGGTTATTAAGCCCCGATTTACATTTCGGTGATTATTTTCAAGCAACCGGTTTTATTGATTTTTATAATGGCTTAACTGAGTTTACTCCTCTAACAGATTCAAGCTTAACTGTTATTAGCGATAGCAACTTTGCAATGATTCCACAACCTACGGTATTAACATTAGCTCAGTTTAAAGCGAATGCAGAATATTATGAGGGGCGTCTTGTTGCCTTTGCTAATTTAAGCAAAGCAAGCGGCACATGGCCTGCTGCTGCTGCAAGTGCTACTATAAAAGTAACAGATGGCGTTGATACTATGGATTATAGAATTGATAGTGATACAGACCTTGACGATCAGCCTGAACCAGTATGGCCTAAAGATTTAATTGCTCTCGGAAGCCAGTTCACTTCTGCTGCGCCTTATAATACAGGATACCAATTGATGCCGAGATATTATGCAACTGATATTCTTCCACCGTATACTGTGCCGGTTGAGTTATCATCGTTCTCGGCAAATGTAAACAACGGAACAGTTGTGTTAAGCTGGCAGACGGCAACGGAAACAAATAACAGCGGCTTTGCAGTTGAAAAAAGTAATGACAATATATCATTTTCAAAAATTGCATTCGTTAACGGTAACGGAACAACTACCGAAAAGCATAATTATTCATACATAGATAATGGTGTTTCAGGTACAGTTTATTACCGCTTAAAACAAATTGATTTTGACGGCACATTCGCGTACTCATCAACAGTAGAAGTTTCGGTTGAAACACCTGCTTCTTACGGTTTGGCTCAAAATTATCCGAACCCGTTCAACCCATCGACTACAATTAATTTTACATTACCTGTTAATGCAAAAGTTAAGGTTACAATTTTTAACATACTCGGAAAAGAAATTTCCGCATTAGTTAATCAAGACCTTACATCCGGTTCGCATAATTTTAATGTAAACTTAAAAGATATTTCGAGCGGTGTTTATTTTTATACAATCGAAGCAAAGGGTATTGACGGTTCACTCTTTACAAATACAAAAAAGATGACCCTGTTAAAGTAATTATTAACTACACATTTTTCAAAAAGCCCCGTCGAATTTGGCGGGGCTTTCTTGTTTAGACCAATTGGAATACATTGATTGTAAACTACTAATTTGATAATTTTGAAACGCGTTTTTTATACCAACTATTGAAATGAAAATATGAAATATATAATACCGGTTCTTTTTGTTGCCCTTGCTCTCACTTTAATCGGCTGCGGCAAATCCGCCGAAGATTATATGAAAGATGCTACTGAAAAATTAAAAGCTCAAAATGTTGCGGAAGCCGTTGCCTCCTATCAAAAAATATTAGAAGAATTTCCTCAAAGTGAACAAGCTCCGGATGCGCTTTATCAGCTTGCAACCATTTATCAGGGTTTACTGCTTCCGAATTTGTCGAGAGAGGAATCGCTTATCCAGGCTGTAACATCATTTAAAACAGTATATGAAAAATATCCAAAAAATAAATACGCACCAGTATCCCTCTTTATGAGCGGCTTTATTATGGCAAATGAATTACATCAATACGAGGAAGCAACCAAAACTTACAACCTTTTTATCGATAAATTTCCAGATCATCAATTAGCTTCCTCGGCAAGGGATGAATTGGATAATATGGGTCTTGCACCGGATGAAATATTAAAAAAGAAAGGCGAACCAAGTAAATAATGGCAAGTTATGAAGACTACCGAAAATATCTTGATCCATCGGTAATTTCAAAACTCAATTCATTTGAGTTAAGGGCAAGATTGGTAGTTGAGGGTTTCATGGTAGGGTTACACAAAAGTCCCTACCACGGTTTTTCAGTTGAGTTTACCGAACACCGCCCATACATGCAGGGAGATAACCTCAAAGACGTTGATTGGAAAGTGTACGGAAAAACCGAAAAATATTACATCAAACAGTATGAGGAAGAAACCAACCTAAAAAGTTATATACTGCTTGACAAAAGTAAGTCGATGAGTTATGCCTCAAAAGGGAACGTAAGTAAACTTGAATATGGCGCTACTTTAACAGCGGCGCTTGGTTACTTAATGTTTAAGCAGCAGGATGCGGTTGGACTTTCCATTTATTCCGAGACTATCGAAAAATATCTTCCACCGAAAGCCTCCAAGGCTTATCTGCATGAAGTATTAAAAGCATTAACATCGGTTGTTCCGGCGAACAAAACAAACACTTCTTCGTGCCTAAATCAAATTGCTGAAAAAATTAAACGAAGGGGATTGGTAATTATTATATCGGATTTGTTTGACGATGTAAATTCAGTATTAACCGCGCTGAAACATTTTCGTTATCAAAATAATGAAGTGATAGTTTTTCAGCTACTTGACCCCCTTGAACGGTCATTTGCGTTCGGTAAAGATTCTATTTTCAGAGACCTCGAAACCGATGAAGAAATAACAACCCAGCCGTATCAAATTCAAAAAGCTTACAAAGAAGCGATGGATGAGTTTACACACCGCATAAAATCGGAATGTTTAAACTCAAATATTGAATACAATTTAATTGATACTTCCACCCCATTCGATAAAGCGCTGTTCGGTTATATTCAAAAACGCCGGAAGCTTCATTAATATTATTTATGAACTCACCTTAAAACACATTATCGATTAATACTAATTAAGTTTGTGTGCATGAGTGCATGGCGTTTGATAACCTCAAAACATACACCCATTCAATCATACTTATTTGTAGGAAAAATATTTACCGAGTATGCGACAAAATAATATTATTTAACGGACAATATCATGTTAAAGCCAAAGCTTTTAACAACACTACAAGACTATAACAAACATAAATTTATTGCCGATTTAACCTCCGGTGTAATCGTTGGTATCGTAGCTCTGCCGCTTGCAATAGCGTTCGGCATAGCCTCCGGCGTTGCACCCCAACAAGGAATAATAACTGCAATAATAGCGGGGTTTATCATCTCGGTTTTCGGCGGCAGTCGAGTGCAAATCGGCGGACCGACGGGCGCATTTATCGTCATCGTTTACAGTATAGTTCAAAACTATGGAATGAACGGTTTGATTATTGCAACTATGATGGCGGGGGTTATACTGGTTATTATGGGGTTTGCACGATTTGGTTCGGCAATAAAATTTATACCGCATCCGGTAATCATAGGTTTTACAAGCGGCATTGCGTTAATAATATTTTCCAGCCAGATAAAAGATTTATTCGGTTTGAATATGGGCGATGTTCCATCTGACTTTATTGAAAAGTGGGCTGCGTTCGGTTCAAATTTTCAAACAGTAAATTATTATGCCCTTGCAATAGGCGTTGTCTCTTTACTTCTTATTATTTTGATGCCGAAACTCACCCATAAAATTCCGGGTTCGTTAATTGCAATAATTGCCGCCACAGCTGCTGTAGAAATATTTCATCTTCCGGTTGAAACGATAGGGAGCAGGTTCGGCGAGATAAATTCTTCCATACCCGCGCCAGTTTTTCCGCATATTGATTTTACAATTATCAAACAATTAATTGTACCGGCAACAACAATTGCAATACTTGCCGGCATCGAATCGCTTCTTTCTGCCATAGTTGCCGATGGTATGATTGGCGGCAAACACCGGAGTAATATGGAACTGATAGCGCAGGGTGTGGCAAATATTATTACTCCATTGTTCGGCGGAATACCCGCAACCGGTGCAATTGCGCGCACTGCCACAAATATAAAAAACGGCGGAAGAACACCTGTTGCCGGAATTGTACATGCAATTGTTTTATTTCTTATCCTGTTGTTTTTCGGTAAATGGGCAAAGCTAATTCCGATGGCTGCACTTGCGGCTGTGCTTATAGTTGTGGCTTATAATATGAGTGAATGGCGAAGGTTTGCTTCTGTGTTAAAAAGTCCCAAAAGCGATGTTGTTGTTTTGTTAACAACATTTGGTTTAACAGTAA
>JAIOIM010000329.1 GCA_019912505.1 Ignavibacteriaceae bacterium | reverse complement strand
CCGCTGATGATGATAAATCAATACAGGGTTATGAAGATGGAGTTTTCTGGGAAAGAAATTCGATAAACTATTCGGCAAAAAAAGGCATTAAAAAAAAATTGAGAAATAATATAACTGATGACTTGCAATCTAAATTATTTTTTTGAATTTTTGCACTCCAATTTTTAAGTTTGGGCACCGGTTGGCAGGTAATTACCCAACTCCGTCAGGTCCGGAAGGAAGCAGCGGTAAGTAAGAGTCTGTGCAGCCGACTGCCCTTTTTATTTTTTGACGATCTTTTGATTGTACATTGCCGTCATCTTGAGATGACGGATTGATTAGAAGCCCTCTGTTAGAGGGCTTTAGCCAGATGCGCTAAAAACAAATGCGGCTAAAGCCAATCTTTTCTGCATCCTCACTTTCCGTTCGCTGAAGCGAACGGAAATGTTTTTACTATCGTATAAAAAATAAAAATTATTATTGCCGCCATCTTCAGATGACTAATTGATTAGAAGCCCCTGTTAGAGGCTTTAGCCACATGAAACAGCCCGTTTTGGTTAAAGCCCTTAGTTTGATATTCAATCCATTCTACGAGCTAAATCCGCCGCGGCGGAGTGGCTACTCAAAGCCTAATAATGGGTATGGTGTCTTTTCAAATCTAAACAAAACTTCATCCCGGTTTACTATATTATACCAAAAGAGTAAGAGTAAGAGTAAGAGCAAGAGTAAGAGTAAGGGTAAGAGCAAGAAAAGGAGAAGCCGACAAATATTAAGTACGGTTTAATTTTAAACTTTATCTAAAAATAAAGTACAGGGAGTACAATTGCTCGGACTCCCTGCTTAACTATAATTTCGTTAACCTTTTCTTTTTCTTTCGGAGCGAAAAACTCTTACGTAGCAGTAAACTGTTAAAGTAATTATTATTCCCCAGGCTAACGAAATAAAAATTATACCTTCAGTGGTTAAGCCCATAACAAATCCTTTCATTAAACTTCGTGGTTTATTTTTTTGTGTTCAGTGCCGGAGTATTTGCTCCAGCCTTTTCTAACTAACAACAGCAGCCCGCCGAATAAAAACACCATTAACAATCTTGAACCCCATATATATGGAGCATTGGGTATTGTAATTTCAGCTTTCTGAAGGTTTGTTAAATAAATTTCTTCCGCGGGAACTATTTTACTCCCTTTGGTGTGAATTTGAAGATCGTAACGCTGTTTGGAAACCGTCAACCTATCAATTGTGTTTACCACATCATCTTTTTTATCCTGGTTGTAAACCATTACCAAAGGCGGTGTGGTTGATTCGTCTTTATTTATAAACGTAAGTTCTTCCCCGGAGTTTAAGGTTGCAGTTACGGGTCCGCTTTGCGTTTGATATGTAATTTCAACAACTTCATACTTCGTTAAAAACAGAGTAGGAATTGCTTCGGTAACAAACCACCAGCTCATTATTACGAATAAGACAACCGGTGTTATATATTTCATTATATAATAAAAAACGCGTGGAATTTTGAAATCGCCACCAGCATTCATTTCTGCCCAGGCTTTATCGGCGCCGAATATCCACATAAACAGAACGGTTTCTATTAGTGCAAAAACTACGAGCCCGAATGTGCCTGCCCAGTAATCCATTTCATCAAGAAAACCGAACTTTAGGAAAAAGACTACAAACTGAACCGCAATTAAAACAACGATAGCTAAAGTAAATATTGCACGTTTTCTATCCATCCCGAATTCATCTTCGAGGAAAGCGACAAGCGGCTGCCCCATTGCCACCGATGAAGTTATTCCGGCAAAGAACAAAAGCAAAAACCAGAGGAAACCGAATATATGCCCGATTGGAATTTTTTGGAAGATAAGTGGCATCGACACAAACCCGAGATCAAAAGCACCACCGGCGGCAAATTCTTTTGCAGCATCCAATCCGAAAAATGCAACCGCAACCGGTATAGCTATTGAAGCACCAAGCACTACTTCCACAAATTCATTTGTTGATGCAGTGGTTAAACCTGATAAAGCAATATCATCTTTTGGCGTTAAGTAACTTGCGTATGCGTGGATGGTACCCATACCCACCGACAAAGTGAAAAATATTTGTCCAGCCGCCGCAAGCCAAATTTTTGGATTCCCAAGTTTGCTGAAATCGGGATTCCAGATAAATGCAAATCCATTCCAAACAGAATTTTCGGGCACAGATGGGTCGGGAGTTCCGAGGCTGATAATTCTTACAGCTAATATTACTGCGAAAATAAGTAAAAGAGGCATTGCAATTTTTGCAAGTTTTTCAATTCCTCTTGAAATTCCTCTGTAAAGAATCCAGAAATTTATGCTGAAAGTAATTAGCATAAGAATGTAGGCAATCCATAAACTATCAAACTGCGAGCCATCAACCCTACCTTGGTAACCGTAAAGAAAGTTCCGCATAGTTTCCGCGGTACCTTCGCCAAAATACGATTTTGCTAATGAAAATATACTGAAGCCGAGCGTCCACGATTCAACGTAAGTATAATAAATAAGAATTGTAATCGAGACGAACAAACCAAGAGCGCCAACGTATTTTGCCGCATCGTTTTTCCAAAGAACGTCAAACATACCGGGCGCGCTGCCGTGCCTAAAACTTCCGCCATATCTGCCGATGCCCCATTCAATCCACATAAGCGGAATACCGAGTATAAGAAAGAATATAAAGTAGGGTATCATAAATGCTCCGCCGCCGTTATCGGCAGCCTGTACCGGGAAACGAAGGAAGTTTCCCAGCCCTACAGCATTACCTGCTACTGCGAGTATCAGTCCAATTTTGGATGCCCATTGATCTCTTTCACCGTTTTGTGGCATCATACCTCCGCAAGTTATTTGTTAAAGCGTGTTTATAGAACGATTAATTTCGGTTTTGAATATCCTAACTTTAATTTTTAATAGCAACATTATATCAATATTTTTTTTGTTTGAATAACTTTTTTTTTGCCAATTTTTGGGTTAGGGAAGGAACAAGTGTATCAAGTGAATAAAAAAAATGCCGGTTGTGTGAGCCGGCATTTTAGAATAATAATTTTTATAATTTTTAGGATTTCATCCTCGGACCGTTTTCTTCATGTATAAAAATCCAACTGCATATTTTGCCTATATTTATTTCATCGTAGTTGTTCCAATATGCTTTTGTGCGGACGTGCTGCGAGCTTGTATCATCTTCGGCTATCGATTCAGATTCTTCAATAAGCTCTTTAATACGCTGCTGCCATCTTGCCATATTTGAAACACGCAAATCAATCCACCCCTCATCCGTCCACATTCCAATATTTTCGGGAGTAATATCCAATTCATTATCACCTCTGAAGGCTGGAATTTTTATTATCTCACCGCGTAATAGTGATGATCCGTCAGGTAAAAGAATCGGCAAACCGATCGATAACATTTCACTGCGTAGATTATCATTTTCATTTATTATGGCTGTACATTTGTCTGAAAGTTCTTGAGCCGACTTTTTTAATATTTCCGGCATAGTTTTGTTGAATAATCTAATCAGATGAATTTCATAAAGTAATTTTGATAACCTTGGCGGTCCTAATAACTCAAATGCTACACTTTGCTTTTCGTGTTTTAATTCAAGCTCGGCAAGTTTTTTTGCCGCCATGTGCTGCATATAACCTGCACGGTAGGTTGGCTCAAGCGTTGCATGGTCCAATGCGCTTACAATATCGTGACCTGTATTTCCCCCCTTTGCTTCGTATAAAACTACATCAGCAATTTCTTCCGGCGTTACAAATTCCATCTGTTTCTGGGCAGTTATAGTTTCAAATTCGCCGCGTGAGAAAATTCCGTTTTCACCAACATCGATAAAAACAGATTGTAAGGTTTGTCCCGTTTTCTTATACTTTTTATCATCACATATTATAAATTTACCCTCAAGTTTAATAGCTTCAGTAAAGGGTATATCGAATAACTGAATTGGTTTTCCTTTTTTCTTTATCTCACCAAATTCTATTCGCTTCCAGGCTATTGCGGCTGTGGGCTTTACTTCCTTGGTAATAGCGCCGTCCGGCGTTCTGCCCATTAAAAATAAAAGAAGAGTATGTGCCCCGGCAATTGAAGATTTACTTAACAGTACGCGTGATGGTTTTTCTTCGCTGTGGGTATACGGAATATTTAATCCCATACCGCCGGTTCCACTGGTGCCTATTTTAATATAAATTTTTGTTTTTACGGCACCCATCGAAGCATAGAGAATTTGTATATGACGGATTAACTGAGGAATATAAAGTGTACACATTAATTTTTCTGTATGCTCTACAAGTTCCTCATAACTTACCTTTTGTGCAATTGCACGGGTAACGGTGCGGTAGGTTGTATAAACATCCTGGTATGCAATAGCGGTTGCGGTGTTTATACAGTCGACAATCATCTCCGGACGGAATTGAGTAAGGAGGTTATAAATTGCAGATTTTTTTAAGACGTCATCTGTCATTTCCTCCATAATATCTTTCATTAAAACCTTCCGCGTATCGGGATTATTTAAAATCTCCATACGGTTTTGGTCTTTGTATTCATTTCTGACAAAAATATCCCCGCCCCAAGGGATGAAATAGTTTTTCCCTTTATCAGGGAACTCATTTTCGAGTTTATTAACTGCCTGTTCAGCTTCACTTAGGAAGAGGGATGTTACAATGATTTGTTTAGGGTCTTCGAGAACTAATTTGCGAACTAACGCATGCCCAACTAACCCGAAGCCTCCAAGTACTAGAATAGTTTTGTTTTGGATGTCCATAATTGTTCCGAAAAATTATTCAAAATTATTACTACCAAACTTAATCTAAAGCAAATGGTTAGGCAAACTTTTATCATCAATGATTTTGAAAATATTGCTCAGCAGCGCACATTGTGGCAGCCTGAAATTACATTAGAAATTAAAACTCCCATAATATTATAAAAATTATGGGGTTCGGTTTGCCTTAAAG
>JAIOIM010000328.1 GCA_019912505.1 Ignavibacteriaceae bacterium | reverse complement strand
GAAACTAATGAGGCTAAATCGGGCGGAGCAATAAAGGAAGCTGTACAATCGATTGATAACGGCGGGAAACGCCTTGTTCGTACAATTGACCTTATTTTGAATATGTCGATGGTTCAAACTGGCAATTACGATTTAAGCCCGCGGGTATTAAATATTCAAGAAATTTTGTTTAAATTAGTAACCGAATTTAAAGCGGCTGCTGAAACAAAAAATATAAAACTATCTCTGCAAAACAATTCAAAAAACGCCAATGTATTTGTTGATGAATACACAATTAATCAAGCGTTTCATAACTTAATTGATAACGCTGTTAAATATACAAGAAAAGGTCACATCGGCGTAATTTTGTTTGATTCAGTAAATGGAGTTTCAGTAACTATTGAAGATACCGGTATAGGAATTTCTGAAGAGTATTTACAAAAATTGTTTCAGCCCTTTTCCCAGGAGGAAAGCGGTTATTCTCGGCGTTTTGAAGGAAACGGATTAGGTTTAGCATTAACTAAAAAATATTTTGAATTGAATAACGCAAAAATATCGGTCGATAGTGAAAAAGGTAAAGGCACAAAATTCAAAATTCATTTTTGTAATGTCTAATTTAATAGGACCAAAATTATGATACCAAAAATATTAGTAGTTGAAGATGATTTTGAAAATCAACGATTATTGCAAATGTTTCTGAAGAGAAAATTTGAAGTCTATGTTTGTGACTCGGAGGAATCATTTTACGAGAAACTTAGCGAACACAAGTTCGATATATTTTTGATGGATATAGCACTACGCGGTAATAAAGATGGTCTTCAGTTAACCCAGGAACTTCGCAAAATGGACGAATACAAAAACGCGCCTATTATTTGTATCTCCGCTCATGTGTTCCCCAAAGATAAAGCAAATGCATATAATGCAGGCGTAGATGATTTTCTTGCACGACCGGTCTATAACGGTGATTTGTTAAATTCTTTAACAAGGGTTTATAAAGAAAAAACGGGGATAGATTTAAACTAATTACAAAATTCAATTTATAAAAGTGCGTATCTTATGAAAAAAATATCTTATTCAATTTTCTTTTTTTCATTTATCTTTACTCTGATGGGTTGTGCTGGGACGAACGAAATTTCTTCAGACAGATATGCTTCTCTTCACACAAAAATTGATTCTCTTCTTAATGATCCGCGTTTTGGAAATGCTCATCTCGGTGTACTAATTAAGTCACAGTCATCAGGTAAAGTATTATATGAACGAAACGCAGGCAAACTATTTATGCCAGCCTCAAATGAAAAAATATTAACCACATCGGGTGCTTTAATAAAACTCGGTACAGATTTTAAATTTAAAACATTGCTTACATATAGCGGCGTTATTCAAGATTCTTTACTTAACGGTGATCTAATTGTATTCGGCGATGGTGACCCTACGCTTTATTCGCGCTTTTATAAAACTCCCGATGAGGTATTTCACAGGTGGGCAAAACTCCTCAAACAAAATGGTGTAAAAAAAATCTCGGGAAACATTATAGGCGATGATAATGCTTTTGATGATGAACCGATTGGATATGGCTGGAGCCATGATGGTCTCGATTCTTGGTACTCGGCTGAAATTTCCGCCCTTCAGTTTAATGAAAATTATGTTGACCTGGTTATAACTCCTCCTTCCGACAAAAACAGTAATTGTACAATTACACCAAACGTTAATAGTAGTTATTTTAATATTATTGATTCTACAGTAGTAACTGATGCCGGCTATGGTTATTTAAACGTCAGCCGTGCTTATGGAACTAATGATATTTTAATAAGCGGACGGGTTAAGAAAAATAGTTCCAAAATTTATCGCTCTCCTTCAATAGAAAACCCAACCAAATTTTATGTAACTGTTTTAAAAGAAGTACTGGAAAGTGAAGGCATTAAAGTAATAGGTAACGCAGTTGATTGCGATGAAATAAATAATTGGAACCACAACGCCGATGATTTTATATCCATTGATACTTTATATTCGCCGCCCCTAAAAGATATTCTTAAAGGATTAATGAAGAGGAGCCAAAACTTATACGCCGAAACAATGGTAAAAACATTAGGCAGCAAGTATTTTGGTCGAGGTTCTTTTTCTAACGGTAAAAAAGTTGTTGAGGAAGTTTTAAGCGGTATGGGTATAAAACCCAACACTTACTCTTATATGGACGGCTCAGGGCTATCTCGATATAATTTCGTTACGCCGTTACAGTTAGTTACAATTTTGGAAGCGATGAGAAAAAGTAATTTAAGTAACGACTGGTATGATCTTTTTCCCATTGCCGGTGTAGACGGAACACTTTCAGCGCGGATGAAGAATGGAAAAGCAAGAAATAATGTTCGTGCAAAAACTGGCACAATTGCCAACACCCGCGGGCTATCTGGCTATGTTACAACTGCTTCAGGTGACGAAATTGTTTTTTCGTTTTTAATAAATGCTCATCTTCAGTCCACAAAGGCAACCGAAGAATTGACTGACACTATACTGGAATTGTTAGCTGAGTACGATAAAAAATTAAATTAACCATTGTCTCAATTGTTTAATAACAATTGGCAGCAGATTATATTGTCCCTTTTAACTGAGTTGTGATTTGTTATTAAGCAATTTACATCACTCACTTATATGTTTTCCCTTGAAAAATCCCTCAATACATCCGCATATTAAAATTTCTCATTGCACGCGCTTTGAATTAAAATCAAAATTGTCTTTGATAAAAACCAGATGTCGATTAAATTTGTTTACACAAATCTAATCGGTTATGAAAAAAATATTTCTATTTTTATTACTTGCTGTTAATACCATAAGCTTTTCTTATAATGCAGTACTTTACAATGGAACTGGCGCATCTTCAAACGATAAATACATTGCTTTTACAATTGCCGGGATAGTTAATCGCGATTCTGCCAGACTTTATTTATTAAATGTTTATGAAACATGGAGTTTTAATAAGACCGATGAAGCATGGAGAGATTTATACCGTAGCAATGGAAATGTTGTGTTCGACAGCGTTTCAACAATTACACAACTAATTGAAAAATTCAGACCATTTATAAAAGGCGGAATTACTTACGACGCAAACCGGTATTTTTCAAACTTTCCTGGTCAGTTTTTTAAATGGCAGGGGGAGTATGCATCTTTAATTGGTGGATTGACAGACAGAATTCCGGTTACGGCAGCATCCGCAATTCAATATAATATTGATATTGCTGATTCGGTTTTAATAGTAGATTCATTCGACGGCGATTTTCCAATTTGGGTAACCGGAAGAATGGAACTTGCCTCGCATTCATGGAACAATACATCTTTAACCGAAGCGCAGCGATATTTAACGATGCTTAACTGGGGTGTTGAAAAACTTCTCCCGAGATGTAATCCATCAAAGTTTTATATACGCGAAATTACCGACTTTACAATTCAGAGAAAAATGTTTCAAGTTAATCTTGCGGGTACCGATGGTTTAGACTTAAATTCGATGCCCTCAGCGAGAGCCGATATATTGGAGACAACGCTTAATTTTTTCCATTCAAAAAATCCGAACTCAATATTTCATATTTACGGCTGGATAAATCCCGAACCAATGGTTCAGTGGTTTGCTACCTTCGGTTCAAGTTTTCACGAAACATTGTTAGGTAATCTTTCGTGGCATTCATCGTTTCCAGTTTTCGGTAGGTTGTATATTCCGAATTCTACGGTACGAAGCGATACCTCGTTTGTAAGGAATAAATATTATATAGTTTTTATCGGAACAGAAGGGGATGCAGGAAATTGGAATATCGGTTTTCAATCCGGTGCATGGCTTTCATCCCAACGGGGAGAAGTTCCGGTTGGTTGGGGCTGGAACTTGCACATGATGGACCTTTGTCCATTTATTGCTGCATATTATTACGACACTGGAACACCGAATGACGGATTTTTAACAGTTACTTCACCACTTGGTTATGCATACCCGGATTTATGGAATAATGATGTCTGGAATAACGCAGTAGATTCCACAATATATTTGATGAATAGATTTAAT
>JAIOIM010000038.1 GCA_019912505.1 Ignavibacteriaceae bacterium | reverse complement strand
TCTCCACGCTTCCACATTCCTTCCGTGAAACCTTATATATGCTTTATTGTTTGTAACTATTGGTTCAAACGGTAACGATTGCCCTATCTGCGGCTGGTCAATTGTGCAGTATGTTATATTATTCTGACGAAACATCTGCAGCGCTTTTTCATTTAGCCACGACTTATGCCGCACCTCAACAAACCGATTATAATTTTGGAACATATCACTAAGCCTTCTCACATAATCTGCCGATTGAGAATCAAAAGTGAAAGAATATGGAAACTGAATAAGCACTCCGCCAAGCCGCTCTGCTTTGGAGAGAATTTGAAGATTATAATTTACAGCTTTTATTTTTTGCTCATCGATTTTTTTTTTGTGCGTAAAGTCCTGATGAAGTTTAACAGTAAATTGAAAGTCATCGGCATCGATAGTTTTTTTTATCCAGCCTTCCACAATGCGAGGGCTTAAATATGCGTAATAAGTTGCATTAACTTCCACACAATTAAAGTAGTGGGAGTAAAACTGAAGCCAGTCAAAACCGCCGGTTTGTGTTTTGGGGTAAAACGATGGAACCCAATCTTTATAAGACCAGCCCGCAGTACCTATGTTATATTTTAAATCGCTCATCCTATTTTTGGTTAAAGTTATTTTATAAAATATCTCATTATCGGTCTTGTTTTCGATCGCCGTTCAACTTCAATAAACCCTGCTTTTATAAATGATGCCGGTATTCCCGTCCAGGCAAATGCGGCAGGAATATTATTTGAATACGGCTCGGTCGGATATGCTTCGATAATTCGGGCACCTTTTTCTTTGCAGTGCGTTATCACTCCCTTTAACAATTCCGTCGATAATCCCTGCCGTCTATAATCTTTGGCAATAAAAAAACATGACACAGACCAAACCGGCTTTTCATCAACCGGCTTCAGCACACGTGAGTTTTTAAGTCTTACAAATACTTCGCGCGGCGCAACAGAACACCAGCCAACAGGTTTTTCTCCATCGAACGCTATCAGCCCGATTCTTTCACCGGAGTCGGCTAAACTTTTCATAATACTTTTATTGCCGGCACCTTTGTTTTTTTCAAATTCTGAACGACCGAGCCGCCACGACATACACCAGCATCCACCGCATGCGCCCCTTTCCCCTAACAACTGTTCAAAGCTGTGCCATGTTTCTTTTTTCAATTCTTTGAATATCAATTTTTCCATTGCTTTATCTCTCACACTGCTTTTTTATCCATACTCCGGTAAATGCCTACTACAATACCAACAATCTTAAAATTTGGATGTTTTTTATCTATTGCAATCGGCTTGTACTCAGGGTTTTCCGAAACAAGTTCAATTTTATCGGACTTCTTGTAAAACCGTTTTACAACAGCCGCATCTTCAAGTATTGCAACAACTATTTGTCCGTTTTTTGGTTGAAGATTAGGGTTAACAATAACTATATCGCCGCTAAAGATATAAGCATCCTTCAAGCTATCACCTTTTACGCGAAGCAGAAATGAATCTTTCGGCATGTAAGCAATGGATGGAAGTTCAACGGTATCGATAGCATCCGGATAAATAGTAAGCGGGTTGCCGGCAGCAACTTCGCCTAAAATTGGTCGGGGAATAAAAAACTTGTCGGAAAGTGTAAGTTCAATTCCGCGGGAAAGTTTCGGATTACGTTTTATAAATCCTTTTTTCTCAATAGCGCCAAGGTGCTGCTGTACGGTAGCACGGTTTTGATAGCCGAAATATTCTGCAATTTCGGCAAGCGTCGGGGGCATTCCCCTTCCAGTCACTTGGTCTATTAAAAAG
>JAIOIM010000327.1 GCA_019912505.1 Ignavibacteriaceae bacterium | reverse complement strand
ATATAAGGTAGTGAATTTAGTTTTTTCTGTGACTCACCCGGCGAAGCTTTGTCAAAATAGTTATGAGTTTTGATTTTTGAAACTCTATAATTTTTAGGAAAATATTATAAAAGATAAACCATTTATTCTGCCTTAGATATTGCAACCATGTATAAAGGGTAAATTCAAAATATGAATTTGTTATTTCGAAACAACTATTACGCAGCAACACAAGCATAGGGGCTAAGGTAAACGCTAAGAGCAGTAAAGCCTTTAACTTCAATAATAAAAACAACTCAAGGAAAATCGATTTAATTGTGGTTCAATTCACAATTTAAAACTCAAAACAAACAACTTATGAACTTAATAAATAAAATAAACAGCCATTCCGCAGTAATTGGTATCATCGGACTCGGCTATGTCGGGTTACCTTTAGGATTAGAATTCGCCCATAAGGGATTTAAAGTTATAGGCTTTGATGTCGATGAGAAAAAAATACCGGTTCTAAATAACGGCGAGTCTTACATAAAACATATAAAAGCCGACAGGATTAGAGCGGCTGTTGATGCTGGCACCTTCCACTCAACATCAGATTTTTCAAAACTTACGGAAGTTGATGCCATCATTATATGTGTGCCCACTCCTCTTAATGAGCATCGCGAGCCGGATATGACCTACATCGTAAATACAGGCGAGATGATAGCTAAATATTTAAGAAAAGGGCAGCTTGTGGTTCTCGAATCATCAACCTACCCTGGAACTACAGATGAAGTATTATTGCCCATGTTTGAAAATGCTCCAGAGTTTCAGAATTCAAAATTAAAATGCGGCGTGGATTTTTATTTAGCATTCAGCCCCGAGCGCGAAGACCCGAATAATCCAAATTACAACACAGCCACTATTCCTAAAGTCGTTGGTGGCGTAACCCCCGCATGTTTGGAAGTTGCGACAGCGTTGTACAACCAGGTGATAGTTAATACGGTGCCGGTCAGTTCAACTAAAGCCGCCGAGGCAACAAAACTACTTGAAAACATTTACCGCGCAGTAAACATTGCACTTGTTAACGAACTTAAAATGGTATTTGACAGAATGGACATTGATGTTTGGGAAGTAATTAAAGCAGCGTCAACCAAACCATTCGGGTTTACGCCCTTTTATCCGGGTCCCGGTTTGGGCGGACATTGCATCCCCATCGATCCATTTTACTTAACCTGGAAAGCTCGTGAGTACGATATCAGCACAAAATTTATTGAGCTTGCTGGCGAAATAAATACGATGCAGCCATATTACGTTATTGAGAAGACAATGGAGTTTTTGAACAACCAGGGCAAGACATTAAAAGGAGCCGGGGTTTTAATTCTTGGGGCTTCTTATAAAAAAGATATTGATGATATGCGCGAGTCGCCATCGTTAAAATTGATTTATATATTGCAGAGTAAAGGGGCATTTGTTGATTACAGCGATCCCTATGTTTCCAAACTGCCGCCCACAAGACATTTTAAGTTTGATATGTCATCTGTTGATATATCGAAAGAATCAATTGCAAGTTATGATTTGGTTTTGTTGAGTACCGATCATTCTGATTTTGATTACGAACTGATTGCCGAACATGGGAAACTTATCGTCGACACCCGTAATGCGTTTGAGAAAAACGGGATAAAGAGAGAGAGTATTTTTAAAGCCTAATGGTTATGGTTGTGGCGGGGTTTTGTTTCACCAAGTCTCACGAAGTTCAAACACAAAGTAGCACAAAGTATCTGTGAACGAAAATGAAATAAGCAGAATAATTCTCGATTGTGCTTTTAAAGTACATACGGCACTTGGGGTAGGTCTTCTTGAAAGTACTTATAGAGAATGTTTAGCTTATGAGTTGATGAATGCCGGTTTGAATGTTGAAAAAGAAAAACCAATGCCGTTGGTTTACAAAGAGGTTAAACTGGATTGCGGATACAGATTAGATTTAATTGTTAACAACAAAGTTATTGTTGAATTAAAAGTTGTTGAAGCATTCCATGATGTACACATAGCCCAGACATTAACCTATATGAGATTATCGGGTTGCAAGCTTGGCTTGTTACTAAATTTTCACACTAAATCCCTCAAAGATGGAATCAAAAGGCTAATACTTTGAGATTTGATGATTTCGTCAGTTCTGCACAAAGCCGTAAGAAGGAATTACATTGTGAAACTTTGAGTAAACTTAGTGAGACATTGTGATCCCAAAAGAATTTAATAGAATGAAAAAAATTATTTCCGTTGTAGGTGCGCGCCCTAACTTTATGAAGGTTGCACCGCTGCATAAAGC
>JAIOIM010000326.1 GCA_019912505.1 Ignavibacteriaceae bacterium | reverse complement strand
GCTGATGGATGGTATAGATAGCTCAATAAATTTCACATCAAACACACCCGCAATAATCTCAAACACAGTAAATCTCAGCTACAATCAGCTGATTGGCAGAGCATCGGCATTATCAAATTATTTTATTCAAAAAGGCATAAGCCAAAATATGCGGGTAGGCATTCTAGCCGGTAACTCTGTGGAATTTATTTTTTCAATTCTTGCTTTGTGGAATATGGGTGCTGTACCGGTGCCGGTTAATATTCGTTTAACCGATTCTGAAATTTGTAACCTGTTAGATTTTGCCGAGATTAAGTTTTTAGTTTCGGATAAAGATGTAACACTGCCGGATAAAAATTTAATTTCAACAGCTGATTTTATAAATTTAAATCGAGCGGGTTATTTTAATGTTGATATGAACTCCTCATCTCCGGCTTTGATTATGTTTACCTCCGGATCTACAGGACTTCCCAAAGCTGTTGTTCATTCATTTGATACATTACTGAGCAGCGTTAAAATAAGTCATTCTTTTTTTTCTTTTAACTCGGGCGAACACTGGCTGGCAAGTCTGCCGTTTTATCATATCGGCGGGTTTCAGATTTTTATGCGTGCGTTTTTAACTGGCTCTGCCGTTATCATCCCGGAAGAAATAAAAAACGAGTTTTTATTGGAAGCAATGTTTCAGCACCGCCCCGCTTATGCATCACTAGTTTCAACACAACTAAAAGAATTTGTTGATGCCGGAATTAAACCGGTTGATTCGTTAAAGTATGTTTTACTCGGCGGCGGATTTATTCCCTCCGAATTACTTCAAAGGGCAAAAGTAAACGGCTGGCGCACGGTAAAAGTTTACGGTTCAACCGAAACCGCATCTCTCATAACTGCTTTGGAGAATAATGAAAAAATAAATTCTGCCGGCAGACCATTACCTTCAGTTGAAATAAAAATTTTAAATGACAATGGCGAACAACTCGAGAAAAACAAAATCGGAGAAATTACGGTTAAATCTCCCTCTCTATTTATTGGTTATTTTAACAACGATGAAGAGTATAAAATTAAATTCAAAGATAATTTTTATTCAACGGGCGATTTCGGACATCTTGATGAAGAAGGATATTTATATGTTGAAGCACGACGCACCGATTTGATAATTTCGGGGGGTGAAAATATAAGCCCATTTGAGGTTGAAGATATTTTACTTTCCTACCCCGGAATAGCAGAAGCAGTTGTATTTCAAATGGAAGACAATAAATGGGGGCACATACCTGCGGCGGCTCTTGTTTTAACAGCGAAAATTAACGCCGATGTTTTACTTACTTTTTTGCGTGAGCGGCTTGCCGACTTTAAAGTACCACGGCGTTTTTTTTATCTAGAAGAATTACCGAAAACCTCGCTCGGTAAAATTGAAAAAGAAAAAGTTAAACAAATTTGCTCTACACTGTAAACTGCCTCAAGTGCTTCGCTAAGCCTTCGTGAATCTCATCTGTCATTTTTGTTTTCTTCCACGTTTTTTTATCCACAACTACGTGCACGGTGCTTACCTTATTACAAATTTTTCCCTCACCGTTTTTGCAAATATAATTCAATTCAAAAGATGATGATTTTAATTGCTCTACAATTAAGTCAACTGTAATTTCATCACCGTACTTTATAGGGTTATGGTAAGCGGCTTTGCTTTTTATTATCGGCACAACGTAATCATCGTTGCTCCAATAGTCTTCTATTAAATTAAAATCACTTATTAACGCTTCATA
>JAIOIM010000037.1 GCA_019912505.1 Ignavibacteriaceae bacterium | reverse complement strand
TTCCTAATTAAAAGTAATACGGCTGACTGCGGTACTATTAAAAACTTTTCCATTTCAAATTCAATTTCATACGCTTCTTTTTTTAAGAATATTGCAAGGTCGCCCTCTTTTGCTTGAAGCGGAATATACTTTGTTGCGTCTTTTGTTTCTTTCCACGGTTCATCATCAGTAACGGGTGGCAGCGGGTACCCCGGTCCAGCTTTTATAATGTAACCGCTTTGAATTTTTTCTTTTTCGCTTACTCCGGGCGGTAAGTACAAACCACTAACTGTTTTTTCTGTCTGTTCTTCAGGTCTAATCAGCAGCCTCTCGCCGATAACTATCATTTTGTCTATGTTTTTTAACGTCATCATTTTCTTATTTTCTTTTTGGCTAAGTTAAAAAAGATTAATTACAAATTTGATGCTATTACAATTATCCCTTCAACAATACAAAATGAAGTAATTTAACCGCACCTCCAAATTCGGGTATTCCGGCTATTCTTAAAATGAAACCAAAATTACATTTTAATTAAGGTCTGTTTATTTATAACTTTGCAAAAATAAAAAAATGAGATATGAATAATAAGTTTTGGGATGAAAGATTTTCCGGAAATGAGTTTACTTATGGAACTCTGCCAAATCAATTTTTAAAAGAACAATTGGCAAACCTAATGCCCGGTAAACTAATTATGCCCGGTGAAGGTGAAGGAAGAAATGCCGTTTATGCTGCTATAAGCGGATGGGATGTTGATGCTGTTGATTTTAGTGAATCGGGAAAACAAAAAGCCTTAAAATTTGCAGGCAATTTTGATGTTACAATAAATTATACTGTCGCTGATTTAAACGAATATAACTTTGAGCAAAATGAATACGATGCTGCAGGCTTGGTTTTTCTTCATATGAATCCATTGCTAACAAAAAAAGTATTTACCGGTTTAATTAGAACTCTAAAACCGGGCGGCTGTCTGATAGCTGAACTTTTTTCAAAAAATCAGTTCGGAAAAACTTCCGGCGGACCGCAAAATTTAGAAGTGCTCTATTCGGTAGACGAACTGTTGAATTACTTTCGCCCGCTCAAAACAATTATAGCGGAAGAAAAAAACATCGATTTATCCGAAGGCGATTTTCATAAAGGCGAAGCTTCTGTAGTAAGATATGTCGGAGTAAAAAAATAACTATGAAACGGGTTCTTTGTATAACATACTACTGGCCTCCTTCGGGTAAAGCATCTCTTCATTTACCCCTTGCCATTATAAAACATCTCCCAAATTTTGGCTGGCAACCTTCTGTGCTAACGGTTGAGGAAGATAAATTTTCCTTCAAAGATGAAAGCCTTTTTAAGTATATCGACCCGCAGATGGATGTTATAAAATCGAAAGCATTCGAGCCGTTTGATTTGTATAGAAAATTTTTAGGAAAAGAAAAAGATGTGCAGCTTATTGCTTCGGAAACAATCTCAAAGGAAAACAAAAGTTTGAGTCATCGTATTTCCGTCTGGATACGCATGAACTTATTTATCCCCGATGCCCGTGCAGGCTGGTACTACCCCGGTGTAAAAGAAGCTTCGGAGTATATAAAAAAAAATAAAATTGATGCTGTCATTTCCATCGGTCCGCCGCATACCGCACAGTTGATAGGTAAAAAATTGTGTAAGAAGTTTAACATTCCTTTTATCCCAATCTTTATTGACCCGTGGACGGATATTGCTTACTACAAAGAACAAAAGCGGAGTGCACTTACAAAATTCATCGACAATGCTCTTGAAAAATCTGTTATTAGCAGAGCATCGCATATTGTTTTTGTAACCGATACAATGCGAACCGATTTTGTAAATAAATATCCTTTCTCTCGGGATAAATCATCGGTACTCTATTGGGGTTATAACGAAGAAGATTTTAAAAACCTTCCGCAATTTGACTGGAATGAAGACGGGAAAGTACTCGTGCACGCCGGAAATATATTCGATTACCAGAACCCTCTAAACTTTTGGAAATTAATAAAACAAAAAAATAATGCCGGTGAAAAAATAAAAATTAAATTTATAGGTACGGCAAGCCCCGCTATAAAAAAATCAATTGAAGAAATCGGTTTAGTCAGTTGTACCGAATACCTCGGGTTTTTACCCTACAAAGAAATGTTATCCCGATTGTTGGGTGCTGATTATTTAATGGTTTGCGCTTCCGAGCCGAGACATGTACCGGGTAAACTTTTTGAGTGTTTGAGAATTGGTAAGCCTGTAATTGCATTTGGGGACGGTAACGAAGAAGTAAAAAAAATAGTTGCGGACACCGGTGCCGGGATGTTATTTCATTATGATGACAATGGCTCAAAGTTTTTTGAAAACCTAAATAGTTTTAAAACCAATCTTGATGCTGTGAAGCAATTCGATAGATTGGCGCTTGCAAATAACATTGCAAAAATTTTATCATCATTTATAAATTGAATAAACGGTAAATGTGAATGATTGAACAAAATGACAATATATGCCCGATTACCGGTGCCAAAATGGATTACGTTTTTACCAAAAAAATAATCGGGAAGTATGACGTAAAATATTTTTATAGCCCCGAAAGCGGTATCCTGCAAACCGAAAACCCATACTGGTTAGTTGAAGCATACCAATCGGCAATAGCAGTTGCCGACACAGGTTTGGTAAACAGAAATTTACTCAACCGGAGAAGATTGGAACCGATACTCTACAATTTGTTCGGTAATTCCGGAAAGTTTTTAGACCTCGGCGGTGGTTATGGATTGCTTTCCCGTATGTTGAGGGATATAGGTTTTGATTCTTATACATACGATAAATACTGCGAAAATATTTTTGCAAAAACCTTTGAACCGGAAGAAGGTTTTAAAGCTGATGCTTTGTTTGCCTTTGAGGTGTTTGAGCATATAAATAACCCTTTTGAATTTTTGCGCGATGCGTTTGAAAAATATAATTGTAAAACATTACTCTTTTCAACTCTCCTTTTTGAAGGGAATGTGCCGCAAGAAGATTGGTGGTACTATTCATGCGATTTCGGACAGCATGTAACATTCTACCAAAAACGTACTCTGGCGTTATTGGCAAAAAAGTTTGATTGCAGCTACTATAAATTAAACCGCGATTTTCATCTAATTACTGACAAAAAAATTACTTGGTTCAACAGACTTTTATTTTCCAACCAAAAGCTTCTACTTATCTTCGCCATGCTATTAAGAATACTTAGAATAAATAATAGTTTTGTGAATGATGACTATATTAGAATTAAGGAAAGATTAAACAAAAAGTAAACTATTAAATTCCACTTTTAATTAGATAAGTTTAAATTGAGTATGTAAATTTTATAAAAAGTTATTTTAATTATGAACTACAAATATCCAGTATATCGCCCCAACCTGAGCGGCAACGAAAAAAAATATGTGAATGAATGTCTCGACTCCACATGGATTTCATCGAAAGGTAAATTTGTATCGGAGTTTGAAGATAAGTTTGCCGAGTATATCGGTATAGAGTACGCCGCTGGCGTGTGTAATGGAACCGTTGCGCTCCACCTTGCGCTTATTACTCTCGGCATCGGACCGGGTGACGAAGTAATTGTACCCACCTTCACATACATTGCTTCTGTTAACGCAATTGCTTACACGGGCGCAACCCCTGTGTTTGTCGATTCACTTCCCGAAACCTGGCAAATGTCGCCTGAAGATGTGAAGAAAAAAATAACCCCGCAGACAAAAGCTATTATGCCGGTTCATCTTTACGGTCATCCGTGCGATATGGACCCGATTGTAAAAATTGCAAAAGCAAACAATATATTTATTGTGGAAGACTGCGCCGAGTCGTTCGGTGCAAAATACAAAGATAAAAACACCGGCACATTCGGCGATATATCAGCATTTAGTTTTTTCGGAAATAAAACTATTACCACCGGCGAAGGGGGAATGATTATTACAAACGACAAAACTTTGTTTGACCGTGCAGTGCATTTTAAAGGACAGGGATTGGCAAAGTACCGTGAGTACTGGCACGATGTTATCGGTTACAATTATAGGATGACAAACATTTGTGCTGCCATCGGGTTAGCGCAACTCGAGCGGGCTGATTCAATAATTCAACAAAAAAGAAAAGTAGCTGAACTTTATAAAAAATATTTAAAAGATTTGCCGGTTAATGTTCATCCTGAAAGCAAAGATGTTTTTCATATTTACTGGATGTTTACAATACTTGTAAATAAAAATGATGACCGCGAACCTTTGCGCGAACATCTCAAAACAAACGGAATCGAAACCCGTCCTGCATTTTACCCTGTGCATACGATGCCGATGTATGCGGATCGTTACCAAAAACACCCCGTGGCGGAAGACCTTGCTTGGCGCGGAATTAATCTGCCGAGTTACCCCGATTTAACAGAGAATGATATTAAATTTATTTGTGAAAAAATCCATGAATTTTATGGATGAGCTTAAAGATATTTTTATATCGCCATTAACCGTTGGGGATGCGGAAGAGCTAACTGAATTATTAAGTTCGTCCCGGGAAGAATACAGCAAGCATTTTATCCCTTTTCCTTTTGAACTTCAGGCTATTCGAAATCTTCTTTCGTCAAAAAAAGCGGATCGTTATTTCGGGGTTAAATTGGATGACAAATTAGTCGGGTTTTATATGCTTCGCGGTTTTGATGGGGGCTACAAAATTCCATCCTATGGTGTTTGGATTTCTGAAGAATTTTCTGGGAAAGGATTGTCAAAACTTACACTGCAGCATGCTTTTTCTTTTTGCAAAATTAACGGTATCAAAAAACTGATGTTAAAAGTTGCACCGGAAAATATACCGGCAAAAAATATCTACGAAAGTTTCGGTTTTACATTTTCGAGCGTTGATGACAAAATAGGGCATTTAATTTACTTTAAGGAATTATAAGTTTTTTATGAAAATTGCTTTTTATATAAAGCCTTCAAATCTTAAAGCCGGTGGCATCTTTACCTACTCTATCGGAATATTAAAACTCCTGATTTCGTCAAATGAAATAACTCAAATTTACCTTGTTCACTCGGGCGACCAGCGGGAGTATTTTGAGGAATATTTTTCCGGCAAAGTGATACCCGTGCTGGTTGATCGCGCCGACAGAATGACGGGAATCAGTTACTCGATATCTTTTTTCTTATACGATATTTATACTATTTATAAGGACTATTTAAATAATCCCGGATACCTTGGTTTTTTAAAAGATCTCTCAAATTTATTTAATCCCTATTTACGAAAATTAAAAAAATTAAATATTGATTTACTACATGTTCCGGTACAGTTTTCACCGGTTTACGAAGCGCATTTCCCGGTTGTTACCACAATGCACGATTTGCAAGAATTTCATTATCCAGAATTTTTCCCGGCTGCCGAGCGTCTGCATCGCGCAGTAAATTGTAAAAAAGCTATTTACAAATCGAATCATGTAATTGTATCATTCGCCCACATAAAAAATGATGTATTAAAATATTTTGAAATAGAACCATCGCGCGTCAGCATATGTCCTCCTCCGTTTGCCGAAGAATGGTTCAGCAAAAAATCTTTTACTCTAAAAGATGAACTAATAAAAAAGTATTCACTGCTTGATAATTTTATTCTTTACCCTGCCGCAACATGGAGACATAAAAATCATGCTGCATTAATTGAAGCCGTTGCTCTGTTAAGAGATAAAGGAGTTGATGCTTCATTAATCTGCACTGGCAATAAAACCGAACATTATTCCCTGCTTCAAAAACAAGTTGATGATTTGAATTTAACAGAGCATGTTAAGTTTCTCGGAATTGTTGATGAGGAAGATTTAATAGGCTTATATAAGATTGCAGGTGCTGTTGTAATTCCCACCCTGTACGAAGCCGGAAGCGGACCGATGTACGAAGCGATGCGATACGGTACGCCTGTTCTCGCTTCAAATGTTACTTCCCTTCCCGAGTCGATGGGAGATAACCGGTTTATATTCGATCCTAAAAATGTTGAAGAGATGCGTCAGTTGATAGAAAAACTTTTAACAGACAAAAATTTTAGGAATGATAATCTTAAAAATTCGCAGCAGCGGATTGAGTTTTTTAAGACTCAGGATTACGCAAAAAACTTTATTGAGGTTTATAAAACTGTTTTAAACAAATAGATTTTTAGGAAGGATTATTTAAGAATTTTTCTAAACTTAAAATAATTCAAAACCTTTTTGTGCAAGCCGGGTGAAAAAAATCGTTTTACCGACTGATTAATTTCTTCATTAATTACCACTTCGCTCGGAAGATTAAACTCGCACTCACCCTCATCCAATGCTACATCGAATTTATTAGTTTTTGATGTGAAATGTGTACCCGAAGCATCGGCACCGATATTAAATACTTTAGATTTTGCAGGATATAAACACACACCATCGTATTTAGCATGCGTATACGCCCAACGGATACCCCATGACTGGTTAAGCCCGGACTTGTACGATAACAGCATCGGAAACAAATCATCGCCGCCCCGACTAAATTTATCTAAACAAAACTTGTCTCTTTTTAGTGTGTCAAAATCTTTTATATCCCAATCAGCTTTTGCCCATTTATCTTTCCAGGTTCCCCACCCCCACGAAGATGAACGATACAAAAAAAAGTAGTCAGGTATTTTTTTTACATTATGTACCGGGTAACTG
>JAIOIM010000325.1 GCA_019912505.1 Ignavibacteriaceae bacterium | reverse complement strand
CAATTATGTCGTAATTTAATGAGTAAGTATTTGCCGAGGTCTTTGTGTAAGTAAGATTTAAATTATATTGATTGCCTTCTGCATCATAAACCTGGGTTGTATCGTTTACTACATCACCGGTTGCGGCGTTTACATCAAAATTTCCGTTTTGTTTTATTATGGTAGAAAATACTTCCGCCCCGCTGATGTTTATTTTTTGAGAGATTGTTGCAGCTGTCTTCACCAGGTTTTCGCCCGAAATATTTTTTGCTTTCACCTCTACCGATAGTCCATCGGCAGTTGTGCCGAAAGGTTGTGAAGAAAAATCGGTGCCGCCGAAAATATATTTACCCTGCGATTCGTTGTTCGCAAGATTCATCATATTTTTTAGGGCAAGGTCAATCTGATCGGCAAACGAGTTATAGTTTCCTATATTTGAGTCGTTAGCCACCTGTACAAGCTTTTCAGAAATACTAAGAGTTTCATTCTGCAGCGATTCGAGCGAAAGAGAGGTGTCGTTCAAAAAGTCGAGACTGTTGGAAATGTTGTTTAAATATGTATCGCTGCGACTTAACTGATTAGTGAGCCGCATAATTTTTGCGGCTCCTGCCGGGGAGTCGCTCGGCTTTTCTATTTTATTGCCTGTGGCAATTTTACGCTGAAGTTCATCCATTCTTTCCCGTGCGCGGTTAATATTTTGGATGTAACTTGAAGTTAACATCGAATCTGATATACGCATAAATCTACACCATTTGAATTATGGTTTGCAGCATTTCGTCTGCAACCTTTATTAATTTAGCCGATGCATCGTAAGAACGCTGGAATCGGATTACATTGGTCATTTCTTCATCAATAGACACACCGGAGTAAGAGGACTTTTGTGCCTCGAGCTGCTGAAGCACAGAATCGTTAGATGCGGCTGTTTCGTCCGCCGTAATTTTGTCGTTACCAAGTCCGCTTATAAATGATTGATAATATTCTGAAAGAGTTTGCCCGTTGAATATTTTTTTTTCGCCAATTTCGGAAATCGAGACTGCCACATCGCCATTACCAGCCGAGCCATCAGAGGAAACCGCAATCATATTAGGACTATCGAGTATATCTTTATTAATTTTTAATTCGCCACCCAAGTAGCTGTCGAAAAAGTTTATTCCTGTTTCGGGGGTTTCGCCCAGCGTGTATGCCGATGAATGCAGCGTATTAACTTCGGTCATCATTTGAGAGATTACGTTATCAAGACTTGTTAAATATCCCGGAATTTTTTCAGAATACATATTGCTCAACGCGTTTAGTTCGCCGCTGTTTAACGAAGTAGGCGCAGTACCATCGGGAGCCACAATAGAAAGAATCCCGTTTTTTGTTCCAACTTGGAACTCAACATAATTGGAACTGTCTGCCGCATAAACTCCGCCGATTGACAAATTTGTGCTGCCTTTTGTATCTAATTGAATGTTTACATTTGCAAGCTTTGTAATGTTATCTAAAATAGCATCACGCTGATCTTCAATATCGCTGGCAGAATTACCAACAGCTTTAAATTCTACTATTTGCGAGTTCAAGCTCTGCAAATTTTTCAGGTTGCTGTTTAGCTGGCTAACCTTTGTTTTATATTCGGTTAAAATATCCGAACGCATCTGGTCTAATTCTGAATGTATATTATTAACCTTTGCAGAAAGCCTCTCAGCGGAATGTACAACATCGGTTCTTAATGATGCCGAGTTCGGTGAAACCGTAAGCTGACTCCAAGAATTAAAAAACGAATTCATTAAGTTTGAAACGCCTGCATCGGAGGGCTCGTTAAAAATTGCTTCCACCTGTCCGAGCATAGCACTCTTGCTCTGGTTTTCGTAAAAACTTGGTGTAGCAGATCTAAGCTGCGCGTCGGCAAGAGTATTCCGTACCCGCTGCAACTGATCTATTCTTACACCGGCTCCCCAAACAAAACCAGCCTGAAGGTCGGGTTGCTCGGAAATAAAATTAACGCGCTGCCTTGTATAGTTTGGGTTGGCTGCGTTTGATATGTTATGCGCTGTTACGTCTAACGCCCTCTGGTACGTTGCCAAACTTCTGCGCGATATATCGAATATTCTGCCGATGCCCATTGTTATATCTTTCTATCTAAAAGCTGAGCGCTGTTATCATTAACAAGTGAGTTAATGGTTTCGCGGACAAAACTTCTTGCATGGTTTACAAGAACTCTGTTATGTTCATTTGCGCGGCTTATTTCGTTTACTAATCTTTGTATAATATTCTGAAGGTTGAACAAATCGTCAAGTTTAATTTCGGACTTGGCGGGGGCGGCACTTAACAGCATACTTAAACTGTAATTTTGCACTTTCAATCCGTGCGTTCTAACTAAATTTTTTATAGTTTCTTTTGACTCCTGTTCAAGGTTATGAATTCTCATCAAAAGTTGTTCTTCGGCAGCAATGGATTCTTCGAGCGATACTATATTGTTTTCAATTATAGCCCGGCGCTGTTTTAAAAGAGTTTCCAAAAACAACTGAAGATTTGCCCTTTGTTCAATAAGCGATTGTTTCAATTCATTTATTTCCATTATATACTTTCAAAATGTTTAAGATAACCCATCACTCTAACTACATAATTTTGTGTTTCTTCGAATGGTGGTACACCGTTATATTTGTCTACATTACCCGGACCCGCGTTATAAGAAGCCAGTGCAAGTTTTACATCGCCGTTATACTGCTGCAGCATTTGCGATAAATATTTTGTTCCGCCGAATATGTTTTCTTTAGGATTCCATACATTGTTTACGCCAAGGTCTTTTGCAGTGGAATCCATCAACTGCATAAGCCCCTTTGCCTTTGCAGATGATAATGCTTTTTCGTTTCCGGCGGACTCGGTGAGAATTACAGATTTAATAATATTCTTATCAACACCATATTTCTGCGAAGCTGCTTCAATTAAGCCATCAAAACGATTTAATCTTTCTACCGATTGTGAACTCGGAACTATCGCGTTCATATTTTTATCAATATTTTTCAAATTTATTTTTACCGCCGGCAACTTTGGGAAGAAACTATTTTCCGGTAATTTATTTATTTCTTCGCCCGTAATTTTTCTGTAAAGAATATCTGCAATACCGATTCCTTTACCCTGCGACATTTTTTGTGCAATTTCATTTTCAAAAATCGAATTAAAATAATCTCCGCCGTAGCTGTCTTCGCCAAAAAAACCATTGTTGGTTTCATTCATGCTTTTTAACATCATAGATGTCATAAGGCTTTCAAAATCTTTTGCCGCTTTTGATATTCTCGTTTTTTCAGTATCAGAATATCGTTGTGCGTTTTCAACTTGCGGTGCAGTTTTAAAATGCTTTTGCATATCGGTTATTTTTAATTTAATCTCATCCATTAGATAATTACCAATTCTCCAACCAAAGCGCCGGCTTCTTTAAGAGCCTGAAATATTGCAATAATATCCTTCGGCGAAACTTTTAATGAGTTAAGTGCCGCCGCAACTTCCTGAACGTTTGATGCGCCGTTAAGTGCAATTGCAGTTGTTGAATCTTGTGACGCTGTTGGAACTAAGTTATTAAATACCGTTGTCTGTCCGTTGCTAAAACCGTTTGGCTGCGAAATCATCGGGAATGATCTTATGTTTATATTCAAACCGCCGTGAGAAATAGTAACCGGACTTATTCTTACATTTGCGCCGGCTACTACAGTACCGGTTCTTTCATTCAGCACAACTTTAGCCGAGTTGTCAATCGCAACTGTTAAGGCTTCAAGTTCAGCCAGGAAGCCTACAATATTATTGCTTCTGGCAGCGGGAATATTTATCCTAACTTCACCGGCATCGTACGCAGCGGCTGTGCTTTGTCCGAATACAGTATTGATTGCGTTTGCAATATTATTTGAAGTTGTTATATCGGGCTCGCGCAAATACAAACTCATTCCGTCAGTTCCGATACCATCTGTATCTATAGGTAATTTTAATATACCACCGCGCGGCACACGCCCGGCAAGTGTATGATTTTTGCTTACTCTTCCTCCCGATGATGTGTTTACATCATAACCGCCAACCGAAATTGGTCCTTGCGCAAAACCATAAACAGTACCGCTTAAACCGGAAAGCGGCGTCATCAGCAATGTTCCGCCTTGAAGGCTTGAAGCATCGCCCATAGAGGAAACAGTAACATCAAACTTAGCGCCGGTTTTAAGGCTTGAGTTTAAAGTTGTTGTAACCATTACGGCTGCTACATTTTTTGTTTTTAAATCGTTTTGAGGAACCGTAATACCAAACCTCTTTAGCATACTTGTAATTGATTGAATAGTAAACGATGAACGCTGCGTATCACCCGAACCGGCAAGCCCCACTACAAGACCATAGCCGATAATCTGTTCGGAATTATCGCCTGTCATGTATGCAATATCTTTTATTCTCTGCGCAAAAATTGTTGTGCAGAAAAACGACATCATCACTAAAATTAAAAATTGCTTTTTCATTATAATCCTAAAAAATCCAGTGGAAGAATTTTGTTAGCCAGCCGGGCTTCTGTGCGCTGTCAATTATCCCGCTGCCTTCAAAAATAATTTCAGCTTCAGATATGTTATAAGAAAGAACCGAGTTATCCGCCATAATATCCGATGTTCTTACTATACCTTTTATATGTATGGTTTGCTCTTCGCCATTTATTACAATTTTCCGGCTTCCTTTTATAACCATGTTGCCGTTGTCAAGCACAGAGTCAACGGTTGCGCTTATTTTAGTACGAACCATACCGGTTGTTTTTGTGGAGCCCGAACCTTTAAAATCGTTGTTTGAGTTGAGCCCGACATCCACTTTCGGTATTCCTTTTCCGTTAAACTCACCGCCAGCTGAGAAGCCGAGATCGCTTTGTCTGCCGGCAGAAGTCTCGGCATTGTTTGAAGCTTGAGATGACTCGACAACTAATATTGTAATTGCGTCACCTATTCGATTTGCTTTCTGGTCTGAAAAAAGTGATGAGAATGAATTTATTCTCATATTCTGTGCAGCCGTAACGGCAGTCATCAAAACCAATAAAATAAAAATTTTCTTCATACTGTTTACTCTAAAATTTGTACGTTTAGCCCATCAATTACCCGGGCTTTAAATAATTTTTTTTCTTTTGTAATAACTCTTATTACATCGCCTTCGGCTCCATCCTGGCGTGCAAAAGCTTCAACCGAAACAACAACATTACCCGAAATAGAATGCGCTATTATTTGACCACCTGCTAAAACTACCGGCAGTAGTTCTATATGTTCTTCAGTAATAACCGCGCCCGTATTTATATTATTTTTTGCGCGGTAAAGTTCAATCCCTTCTTTTGTTTTTACCGGCGTGCCTCTTACACCGGTTACATCTATTTTTTGCATCTCCAAAAAAGATGCGCTCAGTTTGTCGTTTTTATTTATCGGCTTTAATGCCACAAGAGCATCGTTGAACAATGTTAATTTTATCGACAAATAACTGATGCTGCTTTTACCGGGCGATTCAAAAACTTTTACGGGCAGATGAATAATGTTGCCTCGTAAATCAATCTCGCGGTTTATTATTTCAATCGATGAATATTTTTCTGGCACTTTTACGATTTCAAACTCAAAGCTTTGGTAATAAGAAAGTTTTTCTTTTAAATACTTACCGACTTCATCTTTCAGATTTCCATCGGGGGCAAAAAATATTATTACGGAAAGTATAAGCGTCATCATTTTATTTAACTTCTTTTTAGATTTGTTGCCATTGTCATCATCTCCTCAACTGTTTTTACAGTTTTGGAATTCATCTCGTAAGCACGCTGTGCACTTATCATCGCAATCATCTCTTCAACTATATCTACGTTAGATGATTCTAAAAATCCTTGAGCCATTTCGCCGAACCCTTCGCTACCCGGTGTTCCGAGAATTGGCTGACCCGATGCGTCTGTTTCTGCGTAAAGGTTATCGCCCAGTGCTTTTAAACCAGCAGGGTTCATAAAACGGACAAGTTCAATCTGTCCCGCCGAAACCGAACCTCCTCCTGTCGATTCAACTTCTATATAACCATCGCGGCTTATGGTAACACTTAAGGTATTTTCATCAAGCGTAACTTCAGGTTCAATCTTGTAACCGGAAGCAGTAATCAATTTTCCTTCGCTGTTTACTTTTAGCGATCCATCGCGCGTATAAACATACGTTCCGTCGGGTTTTAATATTTGCAAAAATCCTTCGCCGTGTATTGCAAGATCAAGTTGGTTCATAGTTTGAACCACATCACCCTGCTTGAAAATTTTTGATGTTGATGAGGGCTGAACACCATTACCGATTTGTATTTTGTTCACCGAAGCATCGTTTGTACCGGTAGTTCCGCTTGATAACGGATTGACAACTACCTCCTGGTACATCAAGTCCTGAAACTCCGCTTTATTTTTTTTGAAACCAGTTGTACTTACGTTTGCAATGTTGTTTGAAATAACTTCAATATTTAACTGCTGTGCGTACATTCCGGATGCTGCTGTGCGTAAAGCTCTTGTTGGCATAATTTAACTCCTTACTTATACTCTTCCCATCTCGTTGGCTTTTTCAAGGCTCTGGTCGAGAATGTTAACTACTTTATGCGATGAACTGTAATCGTTATTTATTTGTATCATCGCTTCCATTTCTATAATAGGGTTTATGTTCGATTCTTCGAGATAACCCTGATTTATTTTATAATCACTTTTGTTAGCATATTCTATATTACCTTCCGCCGATATAAAGTTGGATCCGCTTGTTCTTTTAAATTCCTGCGAGCCGTCTAATTTTGCCATTAAAAAGGTATCAATTACAGTATCACCAACTTTAAGTTCACCTTCGCTTGAAATATAAATAGTTTGGTCTTTGTCAAGCATCTGGTCGCTGATGTTTATTTCGCCATTCTGCCCCATAACTTTATTTCCATCGTTAGTAACAAGAGAACCTTCATCATTAAGTTTAAAACGTCCGTCGCGTGTTAGTTCCTGTCCGCGTTCTGTTTGAATTACAAAAGCACTATTACCGAAAACGCCAAGATCAAGGGGGTTTGATGTTGGTAAAAGCTCGCCTTGTTTGTAATCGGTAAACTTCTTTATAAGTATTTGTCCTTCATTCGTCAGCACCTCTGAAAAAGGAACCTCACGTTTGTAACCTGTTGTACTTAAATTGGCTAAGTTATTGGCAATAACATCCATATTTTTTGTGCGGGTGTTTAAGCTTCTTGCCGCCATAAAAATTCCTTTAATCATTAGCTTCCTCTTTCATCAAACTAAAATATTATTATTAACTCTACCGTGTACGCCTTGTTTTAAACGTGCCGCTAATTGTAATTCCCCTTTTGATATATTTAACTGCCGCGCCAGTTGGGAAACTTCATTGTAATTAAAGTTTATTTCGTTTCTGGCAATGCGAACTCTTGTTTTTTTCAATCTCGGATCGTTCAATCTTATAATTTTTTCTTCGCGAATTAGTTTTACATTTTTTCTCAATACATTGCCGCCGCTGTTTTTTGTCAATTTCATTCTTCTAATGAATACAAATAAAAAGACAACTACCGATGCGGAAGCAAGAAGAATAAACTTGGTAGTTATTCCGCCCGATGATTCAATTTTTGCTGATTTAACTTTATTTTCTTTTGGAGTTACAACCGGTAAAGTATTTTTAATTTTTTCGCCAAGCAGCCGATCATGCTTTATTTGTCTTGTCTCCATTACCTGCATAATTATCAAATTCGGAACTGATGTGTCAACAGAATCCTCCTGTGCAAAAAGCCGGGAAGGATTACTCAGTAATAAAACAAAAAATATGGCTATAACTTTCATCATGCTCTAATCGTCCTTTTTAACGGAAATGAAAGAACAACAACCGAACCCGATTTGGGACTCGAATCAGTTTGAACATTGCCTTCATGCTTACGCATTAAATTTTTTACAATCTTTAAGTTGATGTCTTCTTTTTCGTTTGTCGTACTCTTACTTAGCAATGGGTTATGGTCGGTTGTAATAACCTTAACAAGTACTTTCTCGTTTACATATTTAGTCTGTATTAAAATACCGCCGCCGGTTTTTGAAGATTTGATTAAACCGAACAAATTTGTAAGCAGTTGGTAAATGTAATTTGGGCTGCTTAATATTGAAGGTACGTCTTCTTCAAAATCGAGTATACATTCGTAATTATCGTTTTTAAGCGATGTGGAAATAACTTTATGATATTCCTTTATCAACTTATTTATACTGCAGGGTTGAAGCTTAAATTTGCCGTCTTCGAGACTTGCAAATTTTACAAGTCTGCCTACAACGTCCTCAACTTTTTTTACCTGCGATTTTATTGTTGTTAAAACTTTTTCATCAACCTTGTTATCTTCCTTACTTAAGAAATCGGTATAACTTAATATTACCTGCAGCGGCGACAGAATATCTTCCAGTATACCGGTTGTTAGCTCGCCTATTGCAGATAGCTTAAAATCATTTGAAAGTTTTGACTGATACACCTGCAGCTCGTTATAAGCATTTTGAATTTCTTCTTTTTTATGGAGCACTTCAATTTTTGCAAAAACAAGTGAAAGCATAAGTTCTATTAATTGGTCTTCAATACTATTAACTACAAAAGCGGGCTGTGGAGTTAAAACAGCAAGCACACCTTTTTTCTTTTTACCTTCGGCTATTGGTATAATTAAATAACTAAGTTTTGCGCCGGTTGATTTGAAATTATCAAACTCAGGAACAACCGTTGGACGAGCAGATTCAAAAATCCAATCGAGAATGCCGGCTTTGTTTGCAGTGTTTACAAAGTATGTTGAAGACGGCATATCGGTTTTTGCAACCGGAGTAAGCTTGGAGCCTGATTCATCAAAATAAAAGATGTTAACGTCTTTTACTGTTAATACTCTTTTTAATGAGTTTGCAAATAAACCCATAACTTCATCAATTGTAGAAAACTTTTTTATTTGTCTTTCCAACGATGCTAGGTTCTGAAATGCGTGAGAGTATTTTTCAAGTAGGTTTCCTCTATCAGTATTGCTTGTATTTAACATAGAAGCTGTGCGGCTTGATTTACTCTTTACCGCCGGCGAATATTGCAGCGTTTCATAAAGTGTTTCAAAGCCAAAAGTATTTTCTTTTATAAGTTTCAACTTAAAAACCTTGCTGCTTCTTTTTGTGATTCAAACAATTCTTTATAGCTATCGATAAATTTTGCGGCGGCTTCTTCGGTTTCAAAACCAAGTATTTTTCTTGCTACTTCATTCAATTGAAGATTTGTGTCCCATTCAAAATTACCAATTTGAAGATACTGGGTCATATAATCGCCAAAATGAACAACCGATGCTAGCAGTGTGCTATCTCCGCCTTTTTCAGGGTTATGATGATGAGATATTGCCGAGCTTAAGGTTTTCGGAAAATTCCAGCGGTCTACAAGAAAATATCCCATCTCCTGATGATCGAGACCGAAGATTTCAATTTCGGCTTCTGCGTAAGAGATGCCTTCATTGTTTACGAGGTTTACAACCTGTACAAAGTTTGAATGGAAAAACCGATGCATAACGGAAATGCCCATATCGTGTAAAAAGCCGGCAATAAAAGCTTCGCCGCCGTTGCCGGTTTGTAAATCATCAGCAACACGTTTGCAAACGCTGCCGGTTAAAAATGAATGAAGCCAAAACTTTTTCTGATCGAGGTAGTTATCTGTTTTATTTTTAAATGATTCCATCATAGAAAGAACCGAAACAATATTTTTTATTTCGCTAAACCCGAGAACAAGCAGTGCAAAATCAATAGATGTTACTTTACGCTGTAAACCGTAGAGAGGCGAGTTAGCAATTGTTAATATTTTTGCAACAAGGCTTTGATCTTTTATAATTACTTTTGTAAGATCATTTGTGCGGGTGTTTTTGTTTTCAAGTAATTGAATTGTTTCCTGCATAACTTTCGGAATTGGCGGCAGGTTGTAAATGTTCATCAGAACAAGTTCAGTTTTTTCTCTTTTACTTTGCCTTTCTACTAGGTTTATCATTTTTTTCTCTCTATTTGAAAATTTCCATTTGTTTTGTAAAAACGTCCTCATAACTCTTTATAAATTTTTGTAAAGAGAAAGCGTCGCCAATATTTAAAATATGGAGTATATTTTCGTCAAATTTATAATTATCATCCCACTTAAAATTACCGGCTTGAAGCACCTGCGTCATAAAATCAGCAAGATGAACAATAGAAGACAATACTCTATTATGTTCTGAGTTTGAAGGGGTATGATGATTAAGAATCGCATCCCCAAGAGTTGAGGGCAAATTCCATTTGTCGGCTAAAAATCTTCCAACATCCTGATGAGTTAAACCAAGCACTTCTTCTTCTGCTGCAAGGTGGCAAATTCCACTTTCATTTACCATGTTGGTTATAATTCTAAATTCGTTATTAAGATAACGCTGCATTACCGATATACCGAGATCGTGGAGCAATCCGACAGTAAAGGCTTCACCCGAACGGGGGTAACCTAATTCATCGGCAATTTTTTTTGCGGCTGTTGCCGTCATAAGGGAATGACGCCAATATGTATTCCGGTTCCAATATTCATCGTTTGAACTTTGGAAAGCTTCAATCATAGAGAGTGCTATAACAATATTTTTTATTTGATCAAAACCCAAAATTACAATTGCAAACTCTACAGTAGATACACGGCGGGGAAGCCCGTATAATGGTGAGTTTGCCACAGTTAATATTTTTGCAACTAACCCTTGGTCTTTACCAATTAGCCTGCCCAGATCGGTAGCGCTGGTCAAGGGATTAGAAAGCAATTTCGAAACTTCCACCATCACCAACGGCATAGAAGGAAGGTTGCGGATATTCTGTAGGTAGTTTCTGTAAACCTTCTTTTTCGATTCAATGTCGGTCATTGTTAATCCTGGAGACATACAAGTTTTGTTTTTAGTGATGAAATTATTCGTGAATGAATTTGCGAAACGCGCGATACTGTAATATTAAGTATATGTGCAATTTCTTTATAGTTTAAATTTTCAAAATAATAGAGTGTAATTATCATTCTGTCACGTTCGTCAAGTTGTTTTATGGCTTTTAATAAAAATTCTTTTGCTTCGTTTTTTTCTGTTATTTCCAACGGCAGTTCGCTGTCATCCGGTATTACTTCATAAAGCATGTAACCGTCATCGCCGTCTACAGGGTTATTTAATGATACGTTTGAATAGTATGGATCGGTAAGCTGATCGCCGTTTTTTATACGGGGTTTTATTTGCACTTTGCGGAGTTCATCAAGAATTTTACCGCGAATTCTTTGAATTGCATACGTTTCAAATTTGGTTCCGTAGTCCGGGTCAAAACGGTCAATTGCTTCGCTTAAGCCTTCAATACCAAACTGGAAGTAATCACGGGTGTCCAAAATATCAAGGTTAACAAACTTCGATTTGTGTATTACATAATGCACCAAGTTTGTGTAGGTAGTAATTATTTCTTTTTTTAAGTCAGCCGTAGGTGCAGTCTTAAAAGCGCTCCAAAGATTCATTGTATCCATCATTTGCTACTTCCGCTTAAGTTTTCAGTTAGGTCTTTATTTTTTGATAAAGAAGTTTTATTTACCGATTTCATAAACACAATTGCGGCAATACTGAGCATTGTAGTTAAAACTATAAAAATCATAAATGATTTCAACAGTATATCCTGAAAAGGTATTCCGCGTTGACTGAAAAATATAACAGCCAGAAAAAATACCAACAGACCGAATTGTAAAATTATTTTGTTCATGATTCTCTTCTTTTTTGGTAATGAAAGTGCAAAGACTATACCAGAAGAATATGAGATGAGTTAGGTTGAAAATTGAAGAATTTATTTGATTTTAAGGGTTAGCCGGCTATCTGAATTATAGCGTTTGTTGAATATTAGCCATCTGGGCAATTTCAATTAAATTGCTGCCAAGCAGGTCTATTTGCTTTGAAGTTTTACCCTGCGGAAAATGTTTAACGAGGAGTTCCTGATTAATAATGGAAGTAGTTACAGATTCATCCGAATCTAAATGTCCCAGTAGTTCTGCGCCATCGTTTAAGAAATGTTTTGCGGCTGCGTTAAAGTTATTGTGGGTCTGATTTACATCTTCAAGTGTAACACACCGGTTTACAAGAAGATATTTTTTCCCCATAAATCGATCGTGTTTAAGAAGTTTTAACATCACATAGGCATCCATAACCGCAGTAGGCTCCGGTGTTGTTACAATGATGTTAACATCTGCCCGTGAAAGGAACGCAAGTGTATCTTCGCTACCACCGGCGGCAGTATCGAAGAATATAAAATCGTAATTGTTTTGGAGAGTGCGAAGCTGTGAAAAAAAATATTTTACCGTATCTAAACCGGGGGTGGGATAATCGGTTTTTCCCGAGTCGCCAAAAATAAAATGAAAACCCGGCTCTACTTCGGTAATTAATTCGCTTAAAAAAGAATGCCCCGTATAAAAACTGTAAATTGTTTTTGTAGCAAATATATTAAGCATAATGC
>JAIOIM010000324.1 GCA_019912505.1 Ignavibacteriaceae bacterium | reverse complement strand
TACACATTCTGTGCACTTATCTGGTGCAATGTAAAAATAATCTCTGTAAACGGATTGATGAGAAACGCCATCTAATTGCCACTCTTCATCGCCATCATACATTACTGTGTTAGGACGTTCCGGTTCGCAAGCTCAGCAATTGAGGCATTCACTTATTATTAAAAGCACCATAGGTTTTTACTGATAAATTAATTAAACTTTTTACCGCTAAAGTTATTTCATTTAATTTAGGATAACATTGACTTAAGTCAGTCAGAATTATTTTTATGAAAATAAAAATTCCGGGGAAATCTTAAGTATAATTAAGTTTTCCGTTTATTGTAAAGTAATTCCCAAAATCCCAACCGTTCTATGCTGCTGCTATTTCGCATCCAGTGTTTAATGATATCGTTGGTATGAAATTTATCTTTATAACGGGCAATGTCAGTAAGCGAAATATAATCGTTTTCGCAAATATTGCTGATAATAATCTCAGTTCCTTTAACATTTATTGTTTTACTTTTAACCATAGTTTAAATGCTCGAAATTTTTTAAATAATTTGTAATTTAAAGACCGTGTACATCCGTAGCATAATGAAACTTAGGTTCATCATAATGCCTATATAATATCGGATTTTCAGAACTCATTCTCTGCCAAATATTTTAAATCCGAAGTAGATATTTTTCTTAGTGCGTTGGCAAAAAACAAGTTCTTTTGGTTTTTGCGAAGAGTTGACTCGTGTGTCGGGCAAAAGGCAATGTGAGTGTTTGTGAATTGGGTTTTTTTAGTATGTTGCATAACGTTTCGGGCTTGGCGAAGTTGGCGATTTTTACCAAATTGAACTTCAACAGCAATTTGATCCTTAACAAAATCAGTTTGTTTGTAAGAAGAAATTGGAGATTTTATTCCTTTTGAAATAAGAAATTCCTTTTGCTCTTCATATGGAAGCAGAATTAATCCAGGTAGCAATTTCTGTTCTGTCGTGATGTAATATTGATACCGACTTTCATTCCAACCAAGTTTGTTGAATTTAGTATTGAAAGTTTTATTGAGTTCAATAGGACTATACAGCATTTTTCCGCTCATAGTTTTCTCATTGCTCTCTTTAGTCATAAACTTTGAAGCATCAATGCTCTCAATAGTTTCAATGATTTCCTTGTAAAGTTTTTTATGATGAACGATTAGATATTCTTCTCCGTTTAAATGCGAATATTTTTGTGCTATTTCCATTAGTGTTTTCCGTTTAAGCCGTTAGATTTTCCATTGCCATTAATATGTTCAAGTTCCAACCATTCTTTCGGAATTTTTGCAATTTTATCGTTTGCTGCCGGCTTATGAATTGGTTTATTAATTGGTCTGAATTTTAATTTTCCTTCGTTAAAATCTTTAATTCGTTGTTTAGCAATTTTACAATATTCCTCATCCTTCTCAATACCCATTGCATTTCGATTATTTTTAATAGCACCGAGAACTGTTGAACCAACACCAGAAAACGGGTCTAAAACCCAACTGTTTTCCTCAGTCAAAGCGAGCACGCATCGTTCAACAAGTTCAACAGGAAATTGACAAGGGTGATCAGTCTTTTCGGGATGATTTGATTTTACATTAGGAATATTCCACATCCCGTTGTCCCAGTCTTGTTGAATAATTTCCCAAATATCGCTTGGGTTTTTTCCAAGCGGATTGCCGGAAGGCAATCCTTTTTTTGGTCCTTTGAAATGCAGTTTACCGGGATATTTTGATGGAACTCTAACACTGTCAAGATTGAAAATATAATCATCGGTCTTACTGAACCAAAGCAATGTTTCATAACGTCCGCTAAAACGATTTGATGCATGAAGTCCGTGTCCGAAATGCCAAATAATTCTATTGCGAAGTTTTAGTCCGTACTTTTTAAAGATTTGATAATAGTAAATATCAAGAGGGAAAATTTCTCCTTTGTCTACGTAGTTACCAACTTGCCAACAAATACTTCCTCTGTCTGAAAGAGTCCGAACAAGCTCGGCAATGATTTCCTCTTGAGTTTCTAAATACTTTTCAATACTCGTCTTTGTCTCGTAGGACTTGCCAATGTTGTATGGTGGCGAAGTCAAAATAAGATCAAACTTGCCGTCTTCAATTTTTCCGAGAACGGTTAAGCTGTCGCCCTTTTTGATTTGATAATCAATGTCTGGGTTTATATAGTCGAATAAAAGTTCTTTTACTTTCATTGGTCTTAATTTCCTAGCAAATTTACTCAAATGTGTCTATGAAATGATCAAAATTAATGTCAAGTTATTCACGGCTCTGTCTGTCAGGTTTGGCGGTCTTTTTAGCCTTGCCCATAACAAAATTCTTTATGCAATATTCCACATAATATTATTTAAATGCAATACATGCGGCGGGTAAGCTGAATAATTAAGGCATTAGAAATGTAAAGGTGAAAAGTAAAAACTGAATGATAATTATTACAAACTCCTCACTTTAAAAATAAAAAGTCCGTACGATTTGTTTTAGTTTATATTATTAAAAGTGTAGTAAAATATTTGGCGCATTACCGTTATCAATCAGCGCCGGGAAATCAAAAAAAGACTCTCATCCACAATTCAATTTTTTCTTTTATTTGTTTACTGCCATACTCGGAATCATCTTTTCCGTTTAATGCAGTAGCCCAAAGGATAAACTCAATATTTGTTGCCGGTTTGTAATTCAACATTAGTGCGGCTAAAAAACTTTTATCAGCTAAATTATAAATTGTGTATGCCGAAGGAGTAAAATAGAGCCAGTCAAATGGTTCCGGCTGTGTTACTTTTAAGTAAATGTAATCTTTCATCAACGTGCTATTTCTGAAATAAGATTGACTAACGCCGAGCGATTGTTTTATAATAGCTGCGTCATTACTTGCAGCACTTTTTGTTAAAAACGAATTGTAGTTCTCAAATTCATTTCTTGTAAGTCCGGCATCGTTATGATAATACTCTGCTATAACTGTAGTGTTCGTCTCGCCGAGATACCGCAGCCCGATTAGGTATGAAGATGGATTTACTTCCTCCCCTACTGCCGTATTGCCCGCGATATAGTAACGAGGAACAGATTGACTGTAATTAAATTCTCCGTGAATTTCAATATTCTCTTGTATGTTTCGTGAGAAATCAATTCCAAATTGTTTCGGATTATCTTTACTATAATAAGTCATCATATCTATGTCTGTATCCCACATCAGAAAAGAAGTTTTAAATGCAAAGTCTGTATTCTTTAACTCTCCGTATCTGCCGTTAATCAAATTATCGGGAGTAATAACAACAAGCTGCAGTGCCAATGATTGAAAGGCTTCCGAAGAAAAGCTTTTTATATACTCAACATTTGCAGAAAGGATTCCGGCTTGAGCTAATTCAGGATTCTCAGGGTCTTTTACCGGATTTACAAAACCAACCGGATTGAAAGCATAACCCTTCCCCCAACTGTAAACACGTTTACCCGCTTGCACCATTGCATTAAATGATAAATTATATTTTCCGTATGCTTCAAATAAATCAGCACCTGATTCGTTATCGCTATAATATGTTGCGTGGGTTTTAAGATAAAAGCCAAGATCGCCGGTTTTATATTCGGCATTTAGGTAAGGTTCAAGACGGTATTGTGAAAGACTGCTTGAAGTTGGTGACGAAAAAAACTGAAGCTTGTAAGCCGCGGAACTTTGATTCATATGAAGAAGCGAATATTTAGCATCAAGATTACCGCTCCATTCAAGTTTAGGTTCTACATCGTATGAAAATTCTTCCTGAGCAATAAGCACGCCTTGGAACAAAACCGGTATTACAATAAATGAGAATAACTTTTTCAGATTAATTTTTATCATCACATTACTATTCCTTTAACGTCGCAAATCATCCAGACGTCCCATATAATTTTGAGTGAATATCTCATCGGCAAATTGACGTTTTTTTATAGATTGATAAATCATTACAGAGCGATAACCTTTATATAGCGGACTGTAAGTTTCTATTGTTGCCGGTCGGGTTAGTCCACCGCCAAAATTTTTATCATCCTTAAATTCTAAAGTTTTGATGAGCATTCCGCTGGCAGAGTATGCTTCTACTTTTCGTAATATTTTATCTCCCTTTGTAACCCACATTTTCAATTGATCATAAGCAACAGTTTTATTTTTTGCTTTGAGATTAAGGATATACTCTTTATCGGTTCCCTCTCCGAAAGAAGCGTTGTATTCAACAGAATATTCTAATTGCATTATATCGGCGTTGTTAAAAACGCCTCCAACAACCGATTGCAAACTTGTGATACGTATCGGTTTGTTTAGGCTGGGAACATAAAGCCACATATTATCACCAAGCCGTAATGTTGAACGTCCTTTTTCACTCGCGGGAGTAAGATACAGCATTGCAATCTTATCTTTCCCCTTCTTCACCGTATAAAATGTAAATTCCTTTTTTGAGCCGTCCGGTTCTTCATTTATAAGCTTCCGATATGCCTCGTATGATTCGGGCATCAAATTATCGTCAACTTCTTTTAATAATTTATTTCCATCCTGGGCGAAGAGCGGCAATGCAAAAAGAAATATCAAACCGAGTATATTAAATATTTTATTTTTCATTTTAAATCCTTTCGTAATTAATAAATATATTTACCAATTTTACTACTTAAAACTGTAAACCGCTGAAACGGTTGAGAAGCCAATTTATTTTCATTAACACCTCGATTAATCGAGGTGTTAATGAAATCATATTCAAGATTTGAACCGTTTTACCTGTGCGCTGTGGCGTAACGATTTCTGTTTGGCAATTTTTATTATATACCATCTTGGATAATTATAAACCATGACTTTCCCACAACCTCTAAATATCGGGGATATTTATTTAC
>JAIOIM010000323.1 GCA_019912505.1 Ignavibacteriaceae bacterium | reverse complement strand
ATTGAGAATCGGAAGGGATATGCTGATAGACAGAAAATTGCCCAGTTGAAGGATCGAATCTATTTAATCCGAGTTCTGTTGCGAGCCAGATAATGTTTTGTTTTTCATAATATATTTTGCGGACGTAGTTATCGGAAATTGAGTTTTTTGTTGAATCTTTTTGATAGCGAGTAAATTTTCCGGTGTTGGGATTAAATTTATTCAAACCGCCGCCCCATGTGCCAATCCAGAAGTTTTGGTTTTTATCCTGCAGAATAGCCCTTACTCTGTTGTTAGAAAGAGAATTGGCGTTATTAGGATTATGCATCAAATGTTTGTAATTATTTGTTTTTGTATCAAAGATACTTATACCATTGTTTGTACCGATCCATAAATTTTGCTTTGCATCCTCATAAACCGCCTTAACAAAATTGTCTATTAGTGTGTTCTGCTCGGTGGGTATTTTATTTAGAAGTTTAAACTTATTTTTTTTCGTATCATAAATATTTAAACCGCCGGTAAATGTCCCAATCCAAACAAGCCCCGATCTGTCTTCGAAGAAAGACCAAATGCGGTTATCGTTAAGCGAACTCGTTACTAAAGGGTTATTTCTAAAGTTTAGAAACTGGTTTGTCTTTTTATCGAATAAATAAACTCCCCCTCCATCGCTGCCAATCCAGATATTTCCGTGCGAATCTTTTAAAAGAGACGTTATTAATAAATCTTTAATTTCATTCTTAAAATTCTTAAACGTGCCGGTTTTTTTGTTGAACAGATTTAAACCGCCGCCGTATGTGGCAACCCACATCATATCATTATCGTCTTCTAATATTGCAAGCACATAGTTGTACGAAAGGCTGTTTGGGTTTAAGGGATCATTCTTAAAATTTTTCACTTTGCCGGTTTTAGGATCTAATCTGTCTATACCGTTTTTATTTGTGCCGATCCAAATAATTCCATCTTTGTCTTCATAAACTGTGTAAATTTTATTTTCAGCGATTGAATTAACACCGGGAATGTGTTTAAAGTTTGTAAAGGTATTCGTTTTTTTATTAAACCTTGCCACGCCGCCGCCCCAGCTTGCCGCCCATACATCGCCGTTTTTACCGGCAACTATTGTTTGAATTTTATTGCTGCTAATGCTGTTTTCATCACCGTCTGTATGTGTAAATTGCTTGAAGGTTTGAGTTTTTGAATTGTATTTATTCAGCCCGCCGTCCCAAGTGCTTACCCACAGTTCACCATCTTTATCGTTACATAACGAAGTTATCCAGTTGTCTTTAAGTGCCGTAGGGTCATTTTTGTCTGATTGAAAAACTGTAAACTTGTAGCCATTATATTTATTCAAACCATCTTGGGTGGCAAACCAGATGTATCCCTGCTTATCCTGAATTATTGAATAAATGAGACCGTGAGATAGTCCGTCTTCACGGGTAAGATGATCGAACCTAACATCAAGGTTTTGTGCCCCAATATTAGCTCCGAGTAATATTATTAAAATCAGGATTTGCTGAAGGAAATTTTTATACATGCGCAATATGTAGATTATTA
>JAIOIM010000322.1 GCA_019912505.1 Ignavibacteriaceae bacterium | reverse complement strand
GGCTTTTACTTCAAATCATTATCCATACGTTTTTAATAATTTAAAATTAAAAAGGGAAAACGCTGGTTTTAATAAATCCTTTTTAAGCGTTGATGCAACGTATAAAAACGATAAAACAATATTCAGCCTTTACGCAAGTTTTCTGCACTTGCGCAGCGGTATACCAGGTTTTGTTGTTACAAATAATTACTCTTCCTCAAGAGCGCAAAACTTTAACAGATCATTTTTAAGTATTCTTAATTCTGAAATAGTTTTTTCGGATAACTTGCAATACAATGGGGTGTTTTATTTTAATCATCAGGAATTAGAGATAAGCGACCCTGATGGAATAATTGTATTTGCCGATTCAAAAAAAGATTCCCGACTCTCTGAATATTCTTTTCAAAATAAATTATCTTTCTCAAAAGGTGTTTTTAATTCTAATATAATTTACACTGTTTCTTTTTCGCAGCTAAATAACATCACCTCGTTTGTATCGTCAAATGATTCACCGGAAAAAATAAGCAGCGTTAATCATTTAATTTTTTTGGGCGGAAATTATTCTTTTATAAAACCTATTACAATGCCGTTTGCAATTCGCTTGTCAACAGGCGCGGGCGTTCAATTATTAAACGAAAAACTGCAAAGAGAAAATCATTCGCAAAATTTTTATTACCGTGCCGGAGTTGCGGTATTTCCTGATAATCTGCCTCAATTAGTTTTTAAAGCGCATTATGCAAATGAATTTCGGGTGCCGACTTTTAATGAAAGATATTATTCAAATCTTTTTAATCATTACGATTTAAAGCAGGAAACGTACGATAGCTTTGATGCGGGTGTTGATGCGGAACTGGGTATTTTTGACGGTCTGGAGTTATCCGCTGTCTATTATGATATTCGCGGGAAAGATAAAATCATCTGGATTCCCACACGGCTTGCCATTCAAACTCCCCGTAATATTGCAGAAGTAGCGTCCCGCGGCATTGAGTTTAGCGCTAATCAAAAATTATTAAACAAAAAGCTTGAGTTGAGTATAGTTTATAATTATGCCGATGCCAGAAATAAAACAAAGCTGTCTGCATCGGATTATAATTATAACAAACAATTAATTTACACACCGCTTCATAAATTGAACTCAGGCATAACCTATACCGATGATAATTGTTTTATTTCTGTCAACTCGTCATTCGTAAGTCAGCGTTTTTATACTTCCGATAATAATCCTTTGTACGCATTACCCGATTATTTTGTTTTGGATTTAAGCGCGGGAATAAAATTTGTATTAACAGGGATAAAACATCGTTTTTCAATTACAGTTTACAATTTGTTTGATGAAAATTATTTTGTAATTCAATCATACCCGATGCCGTTAAGGACTTATTTACTAACATACTCTTTGGAGATTTAATGCAAAAAATATTATTGCTTTTTGTAACATCGCTATTAATTTCATCATGTTCAAAAGATAACCCAGTTAATCCGCCGCCGAGTGCATCATCAAAAGGAATTTATGTGGTTAACGAAGGAGCGTTTTCACAAAACAATGCATCACTTACCTATTACAATTTAGAAACCGGTGATGTTGATTATAACGCATACAGTAATGCAAACAATGGCACTCCGCTGGGAGATAACGCAAACAGCATGTTTATACTTAATGACAAAGGATATATTGCTGTTGACAACTCAAACAAAATTGAAATAATTAATCTTGATAATTTCAAATCGCTTGGGCAAATTGACCTTGGAGCAGGCGGCAGTCCTCGCGAAATTTGGATGGTAGATTCCACCGAAGGTTATGCAACAAGTTTATATTCTAACCAGGTGATTAAATTTAATACTGTAACAAAATCAATTACCAAAAAAATTGATGTGGGAAGTTATCCCGAAGGTATCGTTGGGAGCAGCGGTAAGTTGTTTGTCGCTAATTCAGGTTTCGGTGTTTCAAATTCCATTAGCGTAATCGATATTGCCACACAAAATATTATAAAAACTTTGCACGTTGGTTTTAACCCAAGGGTAATAATTGCCGCGAGTGATGGGAATGTTTATGTTGCTTGCAGCGGCTCATTCACCGATACAACAGTATTCAGCGGTGTTTATAAAATTAACCCGGTTACAGCTTTAGTTGTTGATTCAATAAAAATAAATAAAAACCCTGGTGAAATGTGTGAAGTCTCTGGCAGCAGGCTTTTCGTAGTAAATAGCGATGGCGTAAATTCGGTGGATATGAGTTTTACTTCTTCGCCGAATTTAACAATAACCGCTGCCGCAGTTAATAATGTTACAATGGTTGTTTATTCAATTGCGTACGATAAAAACTCGCAGACAATTTATTGCGGCAACCCTAAAGACTTTACGCAAAACGGGGAAGTAGCTGCATTTAATATAAATGGAAGCGAACTTAAAAGATTTAACACCGGGATAAATCCGGGTTCAATTGTGGTACGTAATTAATTTCTGTAACGGTGTTATTAAAAATAATTTCTGTTATATTTAGGAAGTTCTTAAGAAAATTATTTGTTGGAAATTAATACTTTTATACAGTTATTCGAAAGGAAAAATTATGAATTCAAATACTTTTAACCCCCGTTTTTGGGTTTTAAGCGGAATGGTTTTAGCCGCTGCCTTTTTTAGGTTTCTTCCGCATCCTCCAAATTTTGTCCCGATAGCAGCAATGGCTTTGTTCGGCGGTGCTTATTTTACAAATAAAAAATTGGCATTCATTATACCGTTTGCAGCAATGTTGTTGAGTGATTTAGTTTTAGGATTTCATGCAGCAATGTGGGCTGTATATCTAAGTTTTGCATTAATCGTTGTAATCGGAATGTCAATCAGTCGGAATAAAAAAGCCGGCTCGGTTATTCTGGCGGCTGTGTCTGCATCAGTTTCATTTTTTATAATTACAAACTTTGCACATTGGCTTATAGACCCGATGTATGCAAAGACAAGCGTTGGATTAGCAGCATGTTTTACCG
>JAIOIM010000036.1 GCA_019912505.1 Ignavibacteriaceae bacterium | reverse complement strand
AAGAAACTGAGTAAACGTGCTTTTCTCTGTTTCAATATTTTTTTTAGGTTTAATATTTTCATTTTTCAAAGGTTCGTTCTGAATTGTTATCCTAAAAGTCTTTGAGTGATCGAATGCGTTATCTTCTGTGATGGAATGTTTTGTTAGCTTAAAGTCATTTTGATTTACTTTCGGTTCTATAGTTTCCGGCGCCATTTTTTCCCTCTGACTATCAACAGGGAGTTTTATTTCGCTTATCCCGGCAGCTTTTTTTATTTTTATTTCCCCCTTTTCGGTTTCTTTTTTTTCATTGGATGGGCGTTGAGCCGCTTCTTTTGTTTCATTAAACCCTTTGTTATCAACCGCAAACAAAGCTTCAACAAAAACCTTATCGTTTTGAAACTTCGCTTCGCGGGAGGCTAAATCGACCGAATAAATTTCGGAAAAAGAAGGTTTACCGTTTATATTGATAGAACTTGTAAGCCCAACCTGCTGAATGCGAAAGCGTAGATCATAATTGTTCAACTTTTCTACTATCGATTCAACTTCCTTTATTGCATAAATAGGGTCGAAATAAATAACTTCCAACTCTTCGTTTATGATGAGAGAAAATCCAAATTTACTTCGCTCAATTCCCACATCCTTAAGACTGGTTAGTAGTCTATAAATAATAAGGGTTTTCGGAGTTGTATCGGATACAAACATACAAACATCAGAAAAGCTAATCTTCTTTGCAGTCATCTTTGGGTTATTTTTAAAGATGATTCTGAAATTGTTTTCTGAGCTGAAAATATTTTGCGAATAAATCATGATGTCGTTTTTCCCGACATCTAAAGTTTCTAACAACATTTAATAAACCACCTAATTGCTGCCTTTATCCCGGTAAACAATACCAAGCTTAAGAGAATTTAATAATAGCGGGCACTTACGGAGTACACGGATGGTGTATCGCAGCTGTCCGTTTTTAAAACTTTTTATATTTCGATTGTAAATATAATAACCTTCCTCAATTTTTTTTGAGTAGTTTTAAGAACAAATTCATTATGATTTTCGGGTTAGTTTTGTTCCTCAACAATTCCATTATAGATTTGGACATCATCTTCTTCGGGCAATAGACTGCCAAGTCCTACTGCAGCTGCTATCTGAAATTCTTAACCGACAAATATTTGCTTCAGAATTTCAAGAGTATTTAGTTTTATAATTCTTATTTCGTTCCGACTGCTTTATTAATTCAAAAAAAAAGCCGGAATGAGAGACCCGGCTTTTTTTGTGGAAAGAATAAAAATTTATTTGAGAAGAATCATCTTCTTCATTTGCGAAAAAGTTCTACCGTCAACACCGTTTGCTTTTACTTCATAAAAATAAACGCCGCTGCTTACTCTATTGCCTGAATTATCTCTCGCATTCCAAACAGCACGATGGTATCCAGCGCTCATATTAGTATTAATAAGAGTGTTTACAACTTCACCAACTATATTGTATATGGTTACTTTCAAGTCTGAGGCAATCGGTAATGCAAACTCTATAGTTGTTGATGGGTTAAATGGATTCGGGTAATTCTGCTTCAGACTGAAATCAGTCGGCAAAGTAGTTTCAGCACCTTTGGCAGAGGTAATTGTACCTGGTGTATATGCCAAGCCGGTGATGTTTTTTACACCGGTTGTTCCAATTACCGTAGCCTGCGCAGTAGCCGTATCTATGCTTACAAAATTTCCGACTTGATTACTAGAACCTGTAACGCCGAAAAGATGTCCGGCTGCATCAAAACAAAGTGCCTGTGTCATCACATTTAAACCGGTTTTTCCAACTAATGTTGTATCGCCGGTAGTCATGTCAATTTTGAAAACTTGATCTTTATTTAAACCAAATGGCAGATAGAGAGAAGCCCATAATTCATTATTTACGGGGTTAAAACTTAAACTTGAAATAGCCATATTTGTAGATACTAATGAATCGATGGTTTTATTTCCAATATCGATTTTGTACAACACTCCATTTAAATCAGCCGCTATTAATTCAGCCGAATCAGTAAACGCAAGGGCTGAAATATCAGGGAGTGTGAAATCGGTTATTAAATAACTGTCTCCCTCAAGTGCGTTTACTTTTATTAAACTTGAACCATGACTATCTGAATTTATTCCAAATATTTCTTTTGATGTTGGATGAATTGCAATGCTTTTGATAAAATCGTAATTCGAAAATCCAACAACACTTGCAGTGCCGGTATAAGGCTCTACCAATAAAATATTACTTCCTCCTAATATACCGGATGCTGCGTAGACAGAATTATCTGCAGCAGGATTTATTGAGAATCCTTTACCTTTAAGGGCAATACCCGTTAGTTCGGGTGAATTTGATGTTATCCCAAGGAAAAGATTAAAACTATCCGGAGTTGTAGGATTAAAAACAATAGATATACCCAAACTATCGTAGCTGTTTAGTTGTATGGGAAATGTATATTGATCGGCTAACATAAATGGACCAACCGAATTTTGAATATCGGAAATTGTAATAGGATCAGTTCCATAATTTGAAACAAATACTGTAACTGTATCGCTATAATAAGTTATTTCGGTTGCAGGGAAGTCGATACTCAAACTTTTCGGAAATACGTACATCCCCTCAAAAGGCACCAATCTTATCATACCAGTCCACGTACCCCAAGTATTTAAGCTGGCAACATGCTCGCTAAATAACCAAAAATTATTTTGGTCTACCGGGTCTAACGATATTCCATTATAATCACCCCAGCGATTTCTTGTACCGCTGTAAGTTTTTACATAATTATCATATCCGGGTTGTAAAACAGAGCTTGGATTTAATCCTGGAGGATCATCTGAAAGTCTAGTAGTGTAAAAAGCTCCGCAATATTCGGTATCACCCGATCTTGAATAAGTAAGGGCTATGTTGCCGTCTTTATCAACGTCAATAGCGGAATAAATATGCCAGTAGCCTATTGCACCGAATGAAACATCTTCAACGGCAGACTGATGGGCTACATCTAACTTTACATATCTAACATTTGAAAAATTTAGCGCGGCAGGATTACCTACCGAATGAGTAGCATATAAATATCCGTCACGGTATTTTGGCTCGTTCCTAATATAGGATCCGGCACCGTCAATGAGTGTGGTAGAACCGCCAAGCTGATTAGCATTAGGAGCATTGCTGAAATAAGTTACCGGAACGTTAAAACCGGAAAGAGCCGGAGTTGTTGCCGCATTTGTAATTTTATAAACTGACATAAAATTACCGCCGCCGCCGGGGGCGTGCAATAAATAAAAACCATCGCCGCCGCCATAAGAAACGGATGGTCTGATATTAAAAACTTTGCTGGGACTGCTTGGATAACTAATGTTCCACAAATCGTTCCATTCAACTTTACCGGCATTATTTGCTAATAATTGTGCTGTTGGAATAACTCTAATTTTTACGTATTGATAACTGCCGCCGAACTGAAACTGGTTAGAACTGATGTATACTCCATCTTCATCAAAGCCAACACCTTGATAATCACCCCAATTGGAAACGACTGTGCTGCCGTTTTGATTTGATGGCAACGCCCAGTTATACCATGTACCGGTTGGTATTGAGTCATCAGAAACAGAAAATAAGTAATAAGATTGTTGGGTTGCGTCATTTTGGTGCAGCCAAACCATAATCCAACGTTTGGCAAAATGGTTGTATAAAACTTTTGGATCGAATGCGCCGACACCGGGTAGAACACTGCTGTACCATGCATCCGCATTGATGGTCTTTACCAAATTACCTTCTTTATCCCAAATTGCAAAACTACTATTAACAGTTGCCACAATATGCGTAGGACCAGCGGCAACATATGGATCTGGAGGAATTGAATTTGTTTCCGGAATTCCCGTAAAACTTCTTAATAAAACTGTTTGCCCAACGCCGCGTTTTTGAGCAGTTGTTAAACTGGGGTCTTCAAAATAATTGGAACCTTCCGCCGGAGCGTCGATATCTAAATAAACAGCTTTATTTTCATCTTTAATTGTGTTTCTAATATGCTTCTCCATCGGCTGCGTTAGAGGTGCGGTTCTTAAAAAGTTATCGGTGGAAACTGTCACACCCGAAGATACCTGACCGGCAGCTGGACCGTCATAGGTCTGCCCAAATACTAATATGGGCAATAAGAATAAGGTTAGAAAGAATGTAGAAAAACTTAATTTCATTTTTTTAATCCTCCAGAGATTTGTAGTTATTAACGAGATGGAAAAATAGTTATTTGATACAATATAGTCAATCAATTTAGACGCATACTTTAAATTAGAAAATAGAATTTAATATTGCCTCTTATTTTTTTAACTTGGAGTTGAAAATATGAGATTTAAAAAACATAAAACCGTGAGGACAGTATGGGAAATTTTAATTTAAATAAAATTCAAGAAGTAATAACAAAAATGAATTTTGATGCCTG
>JAIOIM010000321.1 GCA_019912505.1 Ignavibacteriaceae bacterium | reverse complement strand
GGACCAATATTTATATTATTTTTGTACTTGAAATTATATTTATCCACCCACTTACGGGAATTGGAGATGAGTAAAAAAACAGGTCCAATTATTTTGAGTTTTTCAGCTGTAATAAAAAGTATCAATTTGTTATTTGATAAGTTCGATGATAAGTTAGCCGCATTCAATCTGCCGCCTCTCTTAAAAAAATCTAAAATTCTATTTACAGGATTAATTATAATTCTATTAGGTATAATCTTTTTTTTCTCATCCATCACAAGCGGTGGGACAGAAGTTCCAACCTATACTGTTAAGCGCGACAAGTTTCTTGTATCAATAACCGAGAGCGGTGAGATAGGAGCAAAAAATTCAATCTCAATATCTACACCAAGGGTACGCGGCAGCTTGAAAATTGTGTTTCTTGTTCCCGAAGGAACGTATATAAAAGCCAATGATACTATAGTTCAGTTTGACCCAACCGAAGCAATAACAAATTTAAAAGATGCTGAAGCTAAACTTGAAATTGCGCTTTCGGACAGGGCAAGAACACTTGCCGATCAAAAATCGGCTTTAACACGGCTTGAATCGGATTTAAAAAGCGCGGGATTATCGTTCGAGCTTTCAAAACTAAATTTGGAACAAATGAAATTTGAGGCTGAGATTAAGCAGCAGGAAGCAAAACTTAATCATCAGCGGAATGAATTAAACTATGTAAAAGCGAAACAAGAATTAGAGTCGAAGCATATAATAAACCAATCAGAGTTAAATAAAGTAGATATCGAAGTTCAGCAGCGTAAATCGGATCTCGAACGGACAAAGCGCGATTTGGAACAATTAACTTTAACCTCTCCGACCGAAGGACTGGTTGTTTACGAAACAAACTGGCAAACCGGAAGAAAAATTTCTTACGGAGATACCCCATGGCCCGGAATGACATTAGTTTCGCTTCCTGATCTTTCAAAAATGCAAAGTATGACTTACGTGAATGAAGTTGACGTTAGCCGCATAACAAAAGATTTAAACGTCCGAGTAAAACTCGATGCGTTTCAAGACTCGACTTTTGAGGGAGTAATTTCAAATGTTGCTTCGCTTGGTAAAACAAAAGATCAAAATTCAAACATAAAAGTTTTTGAAATTGAGGTTGATATTTTTAAGCAGTCCGAGATATTAAAACCCGGGATGACAACAAGCAACCAGATTATTATAAACGAAATAGCCGATGTTCTTTTCGTACCTCAGGAATCTGTTTTTGAAAAAGAGGGGAAAAAAATAGTTTTTCTAATGAGCGGTTCAAGTTATGATGAAGTTGAAGTTGAAGTGGGCGAAAAAGGTGAAAACCATATCATCATAAAAAAAGGATTAAAAGCAGGAGATAAAGTTGCGCTGCAAGACCCTACTGTAAATATTGATGAGTCCGGGGGTACAGATAATTCAGTTGCAGTTCCTTCATCGGGGAATTAATGACAAATTTCGAATCATTTAAGATTGGAATAAAAGGTCTGCAAGCGAACAAAACGCGTGCGTCATTAACTATGCTGGGCATAGTGTTCGGCGTAGCTGCTGTTATCGCTATGATGTCAATAGGCGAAGGCGCGCGCCAGGAAACGTTGCAGCAGATTGAACTGATGGGAACGAATAACATTATCATAAAAAAAATTAAGCCGACTAAAAATAGTGCAAAATCAAAAGCTTCATTTTCGCCGGGCTTAACTTTAAAAGATGGATACGCAATAAAGGAGTTAAACCCGCTTGTTGATTATATAACCCCACAGCGCGAAATCAAATCGCAGGTTCAGTATAAATCTACATTGCTTGAGGCAATGTTGGTAGGCACATTCACTAATTATCCTGAAACATTTAATACAAAAATTACACACGGAACATTTTTCAAACAGCATCATCTCGATAGTTACGAAAACGTATGCGTAATTGGCGCGGGTATAAAAGATAAACTTTTTAAGTTTGAAAACCCTGTCGGTAAAAAAATAAAATTTGGGAATCTTTGGTTTTCAATTATAGGTGTAGCGGGTGAAAAAAAAGTTTCGGCTGCAGGTATATCGGGTCTTGGTTTGCGTAACTACGATGATGATATTTATCTTCCGATTACAACAATGATGTATAAGATGGATAAGGTTGAACAAACCGAATCTACTTTTGGCGGTGTATCTTTTATGGCGGGGGGGCAGGAACAAGCAAAGGTAGTTGACCGCAGTTCGGTTGAGCAGATAACTGTTAAAATAAAAAACTCCGATAAATTGAAGCAGGCTGCACAGCTGATAAAAAGGATAATGGAACGGAGGCATTATAATGTAAAAGACTTTGAAGTAATTTTGCCCGAGCAACTGCTGGAACAAAAACAAAAAACGCAGCGCATATTTAATATTGTTATGGGCGCAATTGCAGGCATTTCACTTTTGGTTGGCGGTATTGGTATAATGAACATTATGCTTGCAAATATAATGGAACGAACGCGTGAGATTGGTGTAAGGCGTGCCGTTGGAGCAACACGTAAAGATGTTTTAATGCAGTTTTTATTTGAAGCGTTAACAATCAGCGTTGTAGGGGGAGTTATCGGAATTATTCTCGGTTTTATTCTAACATCGTTGATATCCACTTATGCCGAATGGAAGACTATAATTTCTCCGCTTGCTGTAGTTGTTGCGTTTGTTGTTTCTGTTGCAATCGGTTTGCTGTTCGGAAGTTACCCCGCCAAAAAAGCGGCTGATAAAAATCCAATAGAGTCGCTTCGTTATGAATAATAAATTTCTACTCCGCAGCAGGGACATAATAAAATGAAAATTGTTAATGTTTTTTTTCTGATTTTATTTGTGAGCACTTTAACTTACTCGCAAAAAATAGTAACCCTTGATGAAGCAGTTGCTATCGCACTGAAAGAAAGTTACGGAATAAAATCCGCAGGATACTCTTTGATTAGTTCGGAGAAAATTTTGGAAGCTGCAAAACTTGGGTTGAGAACTTCTGTGGATGTGGAGTTTGATTTGCCCCGATACTCCCGCTCTCTCGCCAGTCAATTTAACACTTCAACCGGAACCGAACAGTTCTATGAAATCGGTTACACAACAGTTGAAAGCCGACTTATGTTTGCGCAGCCAATTGTTTATACTAACGGTACATTTTCGCTTGTAGGTTCTATGTGGCGGCGCGATCAGTTTAGCGCGCAACAGAACATCCCGATAGATTATTACTCGAACATCAGTTTACGCTTGCAGCAGCCGCTGTTTACCTTCAACACACTCGGCGCAAACCTTACACGGGCAGAAGTTAATATGCAAAAAGCAAAACGAAATTATACGCGCGCTGAAAAAGAAATGATATATAATGTAACAGCTTCATTCTTTCAACTTTACCAAACTAAAAAAAATGTTGAAATTGTAAAAGAAGAAGTAAACCAGGTTCAAACTTCTTATAACACAGCTCAAAACAAATTTAAAGCTGGTTTAATTGCAGAAGTTGAAGCACTGCAGCTTGAGATTGACCTGGCTGAAAGTAAAAATAAACTGCTGAATGCTGAACGAAGTTTTAATGAGTCAAAGGATAATTTTAAATTACTAATCGGGCTCGATCTAAAAGAACAATTTGATGTAACAGCCGAGTTGGAATATAAACCGATGACAATAAATTTGGATGAAGCTGTAAATTACTCATTAACTAACCGGACTGAATTGTTAAACTCTGAAGCTGACATCGAATTAAATTTGCTTGCGGTTGACGAGGTCGACTCTCGTGGAAATATTTCTGCAATGTTGACTGCTAATTTTGGAATTAACAAAAACGATAATGCATTTAGAGAAGTGTTTAGAAATTATTCTGAAGATAGAAGTGTTGTTTTAACATTAAAGGTGCCCGTGATGGACTGGGGGAAAAACAGTCGCGAAGTTGAGTCGGCGGAAGCAAATTTAAATATGACGAAACTTAACTTACAAAACCAAAGACAGCAGATTGAAAGAGAGATAATAGCGACAGTAAATAAAATTGAATCGGCAAAAGCGCGTGTTGAAGTGTTGAGCCGGAATGTTGAACTTGCAAAAAAAAGTTATGAGATAAGCCTCTCCCGTTTTGAAGCCGGTACAATTACAAGTTTCGATTTGTCGCAGATGCAGCTAAGGTTAACAAACGCAAAAACAAGCAGCCTTAATGCGTTGATAGATTACAAAATAGCGCTTGCGGATTTATCAAAAAAAACCCTTCACGATTATGGAAATTGATGGCATGCTGATGCAGAATTTACTTTAATAACTTAAAGCTGAGGAAGGATGGTGGAATGATTGAATGGTTGTATGATTGAATGGTTAAATTGTTAGTAATAGACAAACAATAAAACAATTTAGCAATTCTTCTGTATGTCTATTCTTTTATCCCGACAACACAACAATTTTTTTTGCTATATTTTAAGAGATAAAATTTTTTTAAGTTTGCTTTGTAAACTATTTTTCTTAGATATTCTTGAGAGCAGACATGGGCAAAAGATACATTATTACAATTTTCCTGGTTCTTTATATTTTTTCATCGTCTTTATATTCACAAGGCATCATCCAAAATATTATCAATCAGGTTAGTGTAGATTCGGCGCTTTATTTTAATAAAGAACTTTCGGGTGCCGTTCAAACAACAATCGGCGGACAGCTTTACACAATCCAATCCCGTCATAAAAATTCTGCTGGTAACGATAAGGCGATGCAGTATATTCAGCAAAAGCTAAACAGCTACGGTTTAACTACATCAATTCAGACGTTCAGCAGCACAGGGAAAAATGTTTACGGCATAAAAACCGGCAGCGAATTCCCAAATCAAAAATATATTATTTGTGCTCATTATGACGATATGCCGAGCGGCAGTATTGCTCCCGGTGCGGATGATAACGGCAGCGGTACAGCAGGAGTTATTGAAGCTGCGAGAGTTTTACAAAATTATACCTTCCCTTATACGGTTATATTTGCGCTTTGGGATGAAGAAGAGCAGGGTCTTGTAGGCAGTGCTTATTATGCCGCGCAGGCTGAAACAGCTAATGACTCAATTCTCGGTGTTATAAATATGGACATGATTGCATGGGACAGCAACAACGATAACATAGCTCAGGTTCATACAAAAAATGTCGGCTCCTCACTTGATTTATCGAACAAAATGGTTGAGCTAAATCAAACTTATAATATCGGCTTAACAACTTCGGTTGTTAATCCCGGGATAACCGCCAGCGACCATGCATCTTTCTGGAGTCATAATTTCGGTTCTATTCTTTTAATTGAAGATTACGGCGGCGACTTTAACAGCTACTACCATTCAGTTAATGATTTGTGGAACTATATAAATATTCCCTATTTCTCTAAATGTATAAAACTTTCAATCGCAACGCTTGCTTCTTTTGCACTTAACTTAAATATGAACATCGAGCATACGCCTATCAGTTCAATAAACAGCAGCGGGGAGATACAACTAACGGCTGTTATTTCAACCGGCTTAACAATCGGAACAGGAACTGCCGCGCCGCATCTTTTTTATCGTGTAAATTCAGGCGGCGGATACTCACAATTTTATATTGTTATCGGTGTGCCTTCAATAAAAGAAAACCAGAGTTTTACATTTACAATTCCCGGACAGTCAATAGGTTCTGCGGTTGAGTATTATATTGCGGCTCAGGATGCAGATGGTTCTATAGTTGCCACAGTGCCGAAAGGCGGAAGCGGTTTTAATCCACCGGGCAGCATACCCCCTGCAACTTTTTATAGATTTTTTATTGCGCCGGCTAATTACCTTCTTTCGGACAGCTTGAATAATATGAGTCTCTGGACTTCGGCAGGAGGTTGGGGAAACACAACATCAAAATATGTTTCGCCTCCAAACTCAACTACAGATTCTCCATCGGGCAATTACCCATCGAATACAACTGCAACATTAACATATAACGCGTCATTAGATTTGTCGAATATACTCGGTGCGGCTTTAAGTTTTGATACACAGTGGGATACTGAAACCGATTGGGATTATGGAATGATTCAAGCATCTACAAATAACGGCACAACATGGACGCCGCTCGAAGGGATGTACACAAACCCCGGCACCGGTTCATTCCAGCCGAGCGGGCAGCCGCTTTATGACGGATTGCAGACAACATGGGTTAAAGAGATTATAGATTTATCGGCTTACATAGGGCAGCAATTAAAACTAAGATTCTTTTTCAAATCAGATGGGTCTTTTCAAAGAGACGGCTGGTATATTGATAACGTATTGGTTACAACTTATTCGGCGGTGCCTGTAGAACTTGCTGCATTTAACGCCGAGGCAGCTTCCGACAAAATTGTTATAACCTGGACAACCTCCTCCGAACTTAATAACCGCGATTTCAATATACAGCGTTCGGCTGACGGCGAGCAGTGGACATCCATCGGTACAATAAAAGGTGCGGGAACAACTACGGCAGCGAGCAGCTATCGTTATGAAGATAATGCTCCGTTGATGGGTGTTTCCTACTACCGCTTAAAGCAAAATGATTACGACGGCACATACAAAATTTTTAACGCGGTTAAAATAGATCTTAACAAACTGCTTACATATAATCTAAGCCAGAATTATCCAAACCCGTTTAATCCCGAAACTACAATCAAGTATTCCGTTCCGGAACAGACGCACGTAGCGCTTAAGTTATTTGATATTGCAGGTAGTGAAATAAGCACACTTGTAAATGAAGTTAAACCTGCCGGTGTTTACGAGCTAAGATTTAATGCGGGCAGCCTTACCAGCGGCGTTTATTTTTACAGATTAACAACTGAAAAATATTCCACAATACGTAAGATGATATTGATAAAATAATATCCGCAAGATTTTTATAATTTTTTTTACACGACACGCTTTAACCGGCGTGTCTTTTTTTTAACTTATACAAAGGGGTTGTTTTTACTTGCTCATATTTTATAGTTTTCTTTATCATCACTTTGTCAAAACAAATTTACATTTTTTTTGAGGGATACTTTATCTTTCATTTTGGGCAAACGGAACTTTCTCAAAGTATCAAACCCATTCAGTTGCTTAAACATCGATTTTATAAATATTATTAACTAAATTTCCTTTCAAAATTATTGAATGAATAATGAAAAG
>JAIOIM010000320.1 GCA_019912505.1 Ignavibacteriaceae bacterium | reverse complement strand
TTTATAAACTCATCAACTTCTGTACTTGTAGGAATAAACTCCGTGTTTCCAAATTTACCGAGATTGTTTGCGGAATAAATATGCGAGCTTTTTATAAACATCGGTACAGCGTCATAACCGATTCCCTTTTTTCTAATCGGTTTTTCAACTTCAAAAATTGCGCTGCCCTTTGCCCGGCAATAAAAATTGCCCGACATTCTGCCGATTAAATCAATTAAATCCGGTTGGATAATTCCGTTTATAAAAATATCCTCGGCAACATGAAATTTTATTACCTCACAAATTGCCATATTCGCCGCAGCACCGCCTTCTCCATAACTTTTTATTTCAACAAGTTTACACTCCATTTGAAACGGTGATTCTTTAACACGTTTTGGTTTTACTAAATCAGAATCGATTGGAGTTAAACCGCTTTTTATAAATTCATCAACCTCTGAAGGGTATTCTGTTGAGGCAAGAGAAATCTGTTCAACCATCGAGTAGGTTACACTCTGCACCACGCATTCTTTCGTTTCATAAAGATTATGATAAGTATCTTTTAAAGTAGCATCATGCCCCCTCCTTGAAGGCGAGAAAGCAATTATGGGAGGGTTTGCGCCAAAGACATTATAAAACGAAAAGGGTGATAGATTGTTTTGTCCATTTTTATTTAAAGTCGACACCAGCGCAATAGGGCGCGGACCGATGCCGCCTAATAACATTTGATGAACTTCGGGAACTTTTTTTTCCGAAGGTGTAAAGTGGATCATATGTTTTTTTTCTTTTTAAGAATCGAATTAGTTTCCGGCGATTTTACGATTTTGTTTTTTAATTTTCCGAGACCGACAATTTCAAGTTCAATAGTGTCGCCGTTCTGCAGCCACACAGGGGTAAACTCAAGACCCTTTTCCTTTGCTTCAAGCGTGTGTGTACCGTTTAGCTCAAGGTAGCATCCCGTACCGACTGTGCCAGAACCAATAATATCACCCGGTTTAAGTTGAACACCATAGGATGCTCTTTCAATCAGTTCGGCAAATGACCAATTCATATCTTTCATATTTCCGTCTGAAATTAATTTGCCGTTATGATATGCTTTCATACTTAAGTTATATTTATTTCCGAACTCTGTCTTTATTTTATATTCTTCAAGTTCGTCAACCGTAACAAGCCAGGGACCGCAAATTGTAGCAAAATCTTTCCCCTTAGCCGGTCCCAAATTAAGCTTCATTTCTTCCATCTGAAGCAGTCGCGCCGATATGTCATTCATAATCATGTACCCGGCAATATATTCATCGGCAATCTTTGACGAAATATTTTTACCTGTTCGGCTGATTACAACAGCAGCTTCAAGCTCAAAATCTAATTTTTGAAGATGATCTTCTTCAACTATCAGTTCGCCCTCACCGAATACTGCGTTATGGTTTGTAAAATAGAAGACCGGATACTGATCGAATTCCGGTATCATTTCTACACCGCGGTTGCGCCGCGCCGTTGCTACATGCTGTCTAAAGGCATAACCATCGCGGCACGAAGGAGGCTCCGGAACGGGACTAAATAATTTTACTTTTGATAAATGAGATTCTACTCTCCCATCCTCAATTGCCTTTTGAACCAATTGTGCAGAAGGATAATATTTGTCCCACTGCTGCAAAAGTTTTTTCATTGTCCCGGGCAGCTTTATTCCAAGTTCTCTCCCGCTGTTTTTTAAGTCATAATATTTATCATCATAAAAAATAGCCGCCCGGTTTTTATCGTCTCTCAAATAAGATACTAATTTCATTATATACTTCTCTCGTTACTAATCAATAATCTATTTGTTGCGCTGACCTTCTAAAATAAATAATAAATGTTTCTGCGCGAAGGACAGTATTGCACAACTTAAAAGTTCTAAATCGAAACTTCATATTTCTTTTTTAGCTGAAAATAAACATCCTCAATCACATCAAGGGCAAACTTTGTTTCTTCCAATGTACCGGAATTTATGCGTACACCTTCCGGAATTCCGAATGTATCTACATATCGCAAAATCAATCCGCGGTTTAAGCATCCCTCATTAAATAAAAAAGCAAATTCGGCTGTATGAAATATCATCATAAAAAAGTTCGCGGCAGTAGGAACATACTGAATCCCTATCTGATCAAACTTTGTTTTCATAATATTGAGTGAAACTTTATTTAGCTCAACAGTCTTTGTCAAAAATTCATCATCATCTAACGCTGCAATAGCGGCTTCTTGTGCAAGCATGTTAGGCTCAAACGGCAGCTTAACTTTATATAATTCTTTTATCAGTTCTTGCGCTCCGGCGGCGTAACCTATTCTCAAACCAGCCAACCCGTAAGCTTTTGATAGAGTTCTGATGACGAGAAGATTCCCAAGATCATAATTAACACCATTCGGGTAATCCGGTAATGATTCGGCATATACTGTATATGCTTCATCTAAAACAATTAAAATATTGTTCGGTATTTTTTTTACAAACTCATCAAACTGTTGTTTTGTAAAATAACTGCCTGTTGGGTTATTTGGGTTTGCGAGATAAATTATTTTTGTCTTTTCTGTAACAGCATCTGCAATTGCATCAAGATTAAAATAATAATTATTTAGTTGAATTTTTTTTAGAGGGCGCCCGTACTTGTTAACATTAACATACCAGCCGATAAATGTCCCTTCAGAGGTAAGCATTTCATCGTCAATATCCGAAAAAGCTGTTACGATGTATTGCAGTATAGAATCTGATCCGCTGCCGGTGACAATTTGCGAAGGCAGTTTATTTATTTTTTTTGCAATTGCATTTACAAGCCGGAAAGCCGCCGGGTTTGTGTAGCGGTGCAATTGGTTAATATTTTTAGAAATCACATCCATTGCTTTCGGCGATGGACCTAACGGATTTTCGTTTGAAGCAAGTTTAACAATTTTTGTTATCCCTTTTTCACGGGCAAGTTCATCAATCGGTTTTCCTGCTTTGTAGGGTGTTAGTTGAGCAATATGTTTTGGTATTCTAATCATTTCAAATTTAATTTAGTGATGGTTATTTTTCAATCCACGATTTTGGATAATCCTTCACCATGGTTTCCTTTACACTTTTTGTAACTTTTAGGGATGAAAAAGTATCAACCATTATTGCATATTCATCGGTTTCTTTTTTACCGATTGACGCCTCGGTTTTACCGGGTTGAGGACCATGCGGAATTCCCATTGGGTGCAGGGTAATCGAGCCTTCTTCAACTCCTGAACGTGACATAAAATCACCGTAAACATAATAGAGAACTTCGTCACTATCAATGTTTGAGTGATAATAAGGAGCAGGTATTGCATCCGGATGAAAATCGAACAAACGCGGAACAAAATTGCATACTACAAAATTGCGCGTTGTAAACATCAAATGAACCGGCGGGGGCAAATGAATTTCACCAACTTTGGGAGCATAATCTTTTAAGTTGAAAGCATAAGGATATAAAAAACCATCCCACCCTATAACATCAAACGGATGATGAGGAAGCATATATTCAAACCATCGCTTTGAAACTTTCAACAAAAGTTTGAATGTCCCTATTTTATCGATAGGATCTCGAAACTCCGGAACTTTAAAATCCCGTTCATAATATGGCGCATCTTCTGTTAACTGCCCATACTCGTTTCGAAAGTGCTTTGGTATATCAAACGGAGTATCGCTTTCTATTATGAAGAGCTTAACTTTTTTTATATCAGCAAACTTTAATTGAAAGGTTGTTCCTTTCGGCACGATTATATAATCAAATTCGGTAAAGTTTATTGCTCCGTACTCAGATAAAAATTTGCCCTCACCATAATGAACGAAAATTAATTCGTGTGCATTACTGTTGCGGTAGAAATAATCTGCGTCTTTTGCAGGATAAACCGTTGATATTGTACAATGCTCATTTTTTAAATATTCTATTCGACCGGTTACAAAATCACCCTCAACTTTTTTGTCATTAGTTTTAAAATGATAATATTCATACGGTGCATCCTTCCACTCATCATCATCAACAGATTTTATCTCCTTTGTTTTATCAACCTGGGGCGGAGCGTATAAGTGATACTTATTGGAATATATTCCTGAAAAACCGAGTGTGCTGAAAAGTTCTTCCCGATAAAGCGACTTTCCATCCGGTTTATAAAATGTTGTATGTCTTTTAGGCGGAACAGTGCCGGCTTTTACATAGAACGGCATTTTAAAATCTCCTTAAAATATTTCTCTTATTCTCTGTCAAAATTGCCGCGAAGTTGCTGGTCTCTTTCAATCGATTCAAATAATGATTGAAAATTACCCTGCCCAAATCCTTCCGCGCCTTCTCTTCTTTGAATAATTTCGTAAAAAAATGTCGGACGGTCACCAATTGGTTTTGTAAACAATTGAAGTAAATATCCTTTCCCTTCAGTATCACAAAGAATTCCATATTTCTTCAGGTCATCTATATTTTCTGTTACTTTAAAACCTTTTTCTTTTAAGGCTTCATAATAAGTATCGGGCACGCTTAGGAACTCGACCCCATTTGCTCGGAGAGCACGTATCGATTCGATAATGTTGGTTGTGGAAATTGCAATGTGCTGAATGCCCGAACCGAGATATTCATCAATATATTCTTCTATTTGCGATTTTTTTACCCCCTCGTAAGGTTCATTAATCGGGTTTTTAATCGGCGCTTCTTTAGAGCGAACTACCTTTGAAAGCAGAGCGGAATATTTTGTAGAGATATCGCCTGCGCCAAACTCAAGAAATGTTTCGAAAAATAAAGTTTTATTGAAATAGTTTTCCCAGATATCCATTTCATTTGTTCTAACATTACCGACAATATGATCAACTTCTAATAGACCGGTAGGCTCTTTTGTTATCTCTATCTTTTGAATTGGCTTTCCGAAACCGGGTCGAAAAATTCCTTTATAAGAATCCCGGTTTATAAATACAATCTCTGTATCGTCATAAAGTTTTATTGCCGCTTCTTCGATAAATCCATTTTCATCCTCATATTTTTTTAAAGTGCCTGAGGGAACACCGCCGTTGCTGAGCGCGGTCTCGAATGCTTTTTTTACATCCTTAACTTTTAACGACCAACGTTTTACACCGTCACCATGCTTCTGAACGAAAGATGTAATTTCAACATTTGAGGGCTTAACAGCAGAAGATATTACGAAGTTTAAATTTCTTAAAGTTAGGAAATATGATGTTTTATCCTTTACACCGGTCTCTGGTCCGGAGTAACCTGTTATATTAAAACCTAATGCTTTTGCATGCCAGTAAGCCCACATTTTTGCCGAGCCCACATAGAACTCAATAAAATCGTAACCGATTATTCCTAATTGGTTTGACATCTAAAACTCCTGCGATAAATTTTAAGAAGTGATTAATTGCAACAAAGTTAAAAGAAAATAAGCTATTAGTAAAGCCGTAAAAAAATATTGAATTCGAGTTTTAGTTTATTAAAAAAGATATGATGCACGATAAATTTATTACAAAAAAAAGGCTGCAAATAGCAGCCTCAAATAATTAATGTTCTTTTATTATATCGTGGTTATCGTCGTCTCTCCCCTTTTTTTTATTCTCTTTTAAAAGAGGTTTACGTGCCTCATGAGTCTCATCCGAAGCTAATTTTATTTTCCCCTCTTTCAGGCGGCGGTAAAGTAAATCATTTTCAATCAAATAAAAGAATTGTTTTCTAAACTCTTCCAACGAGATGCCGCAAGTTGCAGCATACTTAGCAAGTTCATGCGGGTCTTTAAAATCAGCATTGCTCAACCGCAGCATGTATCTGCGGGCTATGTAAAATGATTCGGAAGAAGGATCAACCATTCTTACTCTAGTACGATTTGTTTTGGGATCGAGAATATCCTTAAAATAAAGGGGAACGAAATGACCATTCTGTATAGAGACCATTGCGCCCGAGCCGCCGGTAAGAATAAATTGAGCGGCGGAATATCCAAGATCGCGAGTATATTCCATATCAAAAGGAATCGGGTCTGCGCATCGAAGTTCGTAGCCGATGTTCTTAGCAACGATTGTTGTTTTTATCCCAAAATCTTTCAGGCGTTGTTGTACTTTATATTTTAAGATTTCACCAAAGTTAACTTCGGCAATGCGTATATTATCGTGAGCATCACGCTCAACTTCAACAAGCGACTGTAATTCGGACGGGTCGAGATGTTCAACCAAACCCTCTGCAAGAATAGCCACGCCATCAGTACGCCCGTAGCTTAAACGCTTGATTATTGCACCGACAAGTATATCAACAATGTGCGGCAGTTTGCTAACTGAATCTGGAAATTCTTCTGGAATTAATGTTAGCGTTGCACCCGTTGCTTTACCTATACCAAGTGCAAGATGTCCGGCTTTACGACCCATTGATACTACAAAATACCAGCGTGATGTTGTTTGTGCATCAACCATAAGATTTTTTACAACCTCAACGCCAATATGTCTTGCAGTTTGAAAACCGAATGTTGGGATACCATGTGGTAAGTCTAAGTCGTTATCAATTGTTTTTGGTACGTGTACAACTTTTATTCTGCCGGCTGCTAATTCATCAACCTTTAGCGCACTATAGACTGTATCATCGCCACCTATTGTAATAAGCTTATCGATGTTTAATCTTAATAAAGATGTTACGGTATTTTCAAGATGTTTTTTTTCTTTTGTGGGATTATTTCGGGCGATACCGATGTACGAGCCGCCGCGAAAATGTATACGGCTTACGTTATCAATGGTTAATTCTTTCACATGAGAAATGTCTCCCTGCATTATCCACTTAAAACCATCTTTTATTCCGACAACTTCAATACCATCTACTTCGGCACGAATTGTAGCCGCGCTAATAACACTGTTAATACCCGGTGCTGGACCGCCGCCTACTAGTATACCTAATTTTTTAGGTGTCGCTGACATTTTAAGAAACTCCTGCTTTTACTTTTAATTAAATAATTATTTTGCGTAAACTATTTTTAATGATTCGTATCTCTCCGCCTGTTTTAACCTTAGCAGGTATATTCCGGCAGCAATACTTGATGAATTTAAATTTAGATCTATTTGATTTAACCCAGTGCTAACCGGGTTACGGTTAATTTTTAAAACTTCTTCACCGATTATATTATAAAGCTTAACTGAATAAGGCTCGAGACTTTTTAGGTTAAAAGACACACGGGTTTGACCGTTAAAGGGATTAGGATAATTTTGCAAATCAAAACCTGGCATTAACTGTTTATCTGTTTTACTTCCCTGTTCAACAGAATTCACCACATTTGGTGAAAGGCGGCGGTTTAAAGAAATCATAACTGCATCCGCGCTTAAATACTTACCGGCATCTACATTTGAAGCAACAGCTTTCAATATTTTATTTCTGCCGCTGTTTAGGTAATAGTCCCCCAGTTTGTACCATCGCCGGTTGTTGCTTGTTGATTGATCGGCAAAAACCGCTGTTTCGTTTGAAGATGAATCATAAACTATGTACTTCGCAGAATCAGTTCTATTTGAGCCAATTACTTCAAACGCATATACCTCAAACCATCCGTTTACGGGAACATCAATAAAATAATCGATATAATTGCTGTCGCCTTCGGCTGCGTATAAAGATGCTCCGTTGTAACCGGCAATGCTGCTTGAAAGCCATTGCCCATGTTTTTGAACATCATTTTGATTCGAAATTTCAGTAATATTAAAGTACTCTCTCCAGTCGGATGTTGAGTGAGGCGGATATGATTTTTGCTGATAAACGCTGTCCTTAAAGTATGAATAGATTATAGGCAGGTCAGTAAAATACCAGATAGAATTTCCTCTGTAACCTTTGGCTCGAGTAACATTAACAAACTTTACTAACTCTTGTACAGCTACCTGAGTACCGCCGGGCGAAACTGCAAAACTCGGATAAGCGTGACTTTTATCGTTTATAAGTGACGACATAAAATCTATAATACTGCCAAAAGCAGCGGATGAACCGACGTACGATTGCACCTGAACATTGTCTACAACCCCGCCGTTATTTAACCACCACACCCAGTCCTGTGCAAACGAATTATAAGATGTATAAGAATTAGAACTGTACAAACTCGGAGCGTTGGAAATATTAACATGCGGATTTACAGTTTTAATGCTGTCGTATGTACGCTGCATAAACGCGTTAAGATTATCGGCACGCCATCTTAGCCAGCCGCTGTCGTTTACATTTGCAGGAGGCTGAGTGCCGTTGTGCTCCATTCTGTATAGGCTGTCGGTATACCAGTCGTAACCGTAATCGAGGCTGCTGTATCGAATTCTATCGAGTTCAATTCCGTCAATATCATATTTCCGCGCAACTTCTGTACAAAGCCCAATAAGAAAATTTTGAACATCTGGGTGAGTATGAATCATCCAATAAAAATTACTGTTGTCAATTTCACTCCCGTCCTGTTTTTTCGCAACCCAATCGGGGTGACTATCAAAAATAGGTCCCTTACCACCCGGGGGAAGGTTTCCGGTCCAACCGCCAACAAATCCATACTCAAACCAGGCTTCAACATGCAAACCAACACGGTGAGCTTCTGAAACAGCTTCGGCAAGAATATCGCGCCCTGTATATGTTGGGTCAACACTCATTCCAGTTTCATTAAAAAAAAGACTGCTTTGCCAAAGGGGGTAACCTCGGCTCCAGGCATTTATATAAACAGTATTAAAATTATTGGCAGCAAGGCTATCCATTGCCTGCGCTATTGCTTCTTTAGATGATAAAGTATTTCGAGCAATCCACGTTCCTCTTAACTCTTGAGGAAAGGAAGAACCGATAAAAAGCAGGATAAACAGGAGCGCAAATATTTTCCTCATACTAATCTTTTTTATTATAGAACTTTTAGTTTTGCAAATTTTAACATAAGCTGTTTTACATTATTTCCCTCAAAAACAACAGTTGCTTTTGTCATTTCGCCGGCACCAGTAACCAGAGTTACTTTGCCCAGCCCGAATTTATCATGCATTACACGACTGCCCGGTTTAAGTGTTTTGTTGTCTTGATTAAAATCTTCGTAATCTACATTTTCAAAATATTCATAATACATTTCTTTTTTAGATTTACGCGAGCCCGATTTACGCCCCGCGGTTCCGTTAATCTCTTCCAATGTTTCGGGTGCTATTTCCTCGATAAACCTTGAACGACTTTGATATGCAACCTCTCCAAAGCGGTAACGGGAACGCGCGTGCGAAATATAAACTTTCTGTTTTGCACGGGTAACTGCAACATAAAATAATCGGCGTTCTTCCTCCAAAGTGGCGTCTGAACTGAAACGATTTGACAACGGAAATACTTCCTCTTCGCAGCCGGATATAAAAACTATAGGGAATTCTAATCCTTTGGCGCTATGAACTGTTAACATTGTAACTGCGTTCTGTTCACCTTCATACAAATCAATATCGGAAACGAGAGATACTTCTTCGAGATACTGCTCGAGTTTTGCTTCTTTATTGGAATTAGAAAATTCGCTTAACGCGGAAAGCAGTTCATTTATATTTTCCCAGCGGGTTGTACTCTCCGGTGTATTCTCTGCTTTAAACATTCTAAGAACACCGAGTTCATCAACGAGGGCGCGTGAAAGTTCGCCAACTGATAATTTATCTTTCAAACCGATATATTTATCGAGCAGAACTTTAAATTGTTTTACGTTTTTCTGTATTCTTTCTTTAATATCAATGACTTCAAAAACTCTCGTCATTGTATCAAACAGACTTATTTCATGTTTGCGCGCAAAAACTATCATTCGTTTTATTGTGGTAGAACCAATACCGCGCTGCGGAAAGTTCATTATTCTGAGTAAACTTTCCTCATCATTCTGATTTGAAAGCACCCTTAAATACGCAACAATATCTTTTACTTCTTTCCGCTTATAAAATTCTACTCCGCCTATTATGCGGTAAGGAATTTTTTCGCGACGGAAAATATCCTCAAGCACGCGTGACTGTGCATTGGTTCGGTATAAAATTGCAAAATCTTTTAACGATAATTTTTTCTTCGATATTTCTTGTTTTATAAACCTTGCTATCTGGTAGCCTTCATCTTTTTCATCCGAACATTTTACAAGAGTAAGTTTTTCGCCCTCCTTATTGTCTGTCCACAAAGTTTTTATTATCTGATCTTTATTTTGCTTTATAACCGAATCGGCAGCCGCAAGAATAGTTTTTGTTGAACGATAATTTTGTTCGAGTTTAAAAACTTTAGCTTTTGAAAAATCTTTTTCAAAATCAAGCATATTGCTTAAATTGGCACCGCGCCAGCTATAAATACTTTGTGCATCATCGCCGACAACGCAAATTTTACCTTCACGAGTTACAAGAAGTTTTAGCAACTCATACTGGGCTTTGTTTGTGTCCTGGAATTCATCAACAAGCAGGTACGAAAACTTCTTTTTATACTTCTGATGAATTTTGCTGTTTTCATTAAACAACTCAATAGGCTTTAACAGTAAATCATCAAAATCCATTGCGTTAAATTCTACAAGCCGTTTTTGATACTCATCAAAAACAAGGGCAATTTTTTCATCAATAAAATTTTGAATGTGATGCTGTCGGAACTCCTTCGGCAAAATCATGTGATTTTTCAGCAGACTAATACGGTGCTTTATACTATTTGGAGTAACCCCTTCAATGTCTATTTCGTGGTCACTAATAATATTTGAAACCAGGGATAATGAATCCTCGGCATCATATATTGAAAAGTTGCTGCGATAGTTTAAACTTTTTGCTTCAACGCGTAATATTTTGGCAAATATAGAGTGAAACGTCCCCATCCAGATATTTTCAGCTTTTGAACCAACGAGCTGGTTAATTCGTTTTTTCATCTCGTTAGCGGCTTTGTTGGTAAAAGTTAATGAAAGAATCCCGTCAGGGTCATAACCTTTATCAATTAAATACGCTATTTTGTATGTTAAGACCCGTGTTTTACCGGAACCTGCACCGGCAACTACAATGTGTGCTCCTTCGTCGTATTCGACGGCAAGTTTTTGCGCTTTGTTTAAGTCTTTTAAATTTATCATAAACCTTACAAGTTAAATTAGATTTTGCCAGTAATTTTAGATTTTTGAAATGCAAATATATGGATTAGAATCCCGAATTAAAAGGTAAGAAGTTATTAATGATGCACGATGTTAGAATTTCTTAGAACTTTGATGAGTCTGATCTAAAAAGTTCAACAATTCGATTTGGGATAGAAATATAAACCGTTACGCCACGGCGCACAGGTGAAACGGTTTTACCGGAGCGTAACCGTTTACAACCTTTTTAGACCAGACTCTTTAATAAAATGATTAACCCATCGCATCTCAATATTTAAAAAATCATAATCTTGAAAAAAACACCTGCCTAAGTACTTGTTAGTTTATTCTATTTGCTATAAGTTGCTACCGCAAAATGTAGTTTTATAGCTTTCTTTTTTAGTTATAGATACAGGAAGAATGAGGAAAGCATACAAAATATTTATCCTCTGGATCGTAATAATAATACCCGCCTATTCTTCCATTGAAATTATTTTTATTAATTAAAACCCGGAACTTCTGCAAATGAAAATAAAATCTTATTTGCCGTTTTTTTTAGCAGCCTTTCTGTGCATTTTTCATTCGGTTGAAAGTTATGCACAAAATACAGGCGCCTTACGCGGAACGGTGACAGATTCCCTCACGGGCGAAGCGCTCCCCTTCTCCAATTTAATTTTGGAGGGAACCAACTTTGGAGCATCGGCTGACTTAAATGGCAACTTTATTATAAGCGGCGTTCCAGCCGGTAAAAATTTTACGCTAAAAGTATCATACCTTTCTTTCACAACAAAAAGAATAAAAATAAATATCTCAAAAGGTGATGTTGTGCAGGTGCATATTGAACTATCACCCTCGGCTGTAACATTGCAGACCATTGAAAAAATAGGGGAAAAACAAGTGCGACCAAATGAAACTGACCTTGGGTTGCAAAAACTTAGTATTAGAGATATTGAACTTTTACCAAAGGGAGTTGAAACTGACATTTTGCGTTCACTACAATCATTGCCGGGTGTGCAGTCAACCGGAGATGTTTCCGCGCGTTATTATGTCCGCGGTGGAAGCAGCAACGAAAATCTTGTTTTGCTGAACGGGGTTTCTGTGTACAATCCTTTTCACGCATTAGGTTTATTTAGCATAATAGACCCCGAAATGATTAACGCAGTAGAGTTTTACCGCGGAGGGTTTACATCCGAGTTCGGCGGTAGATTGTCATCTGTACTTAATCTTGTTACAAAAGATGGAAATAAAAACAGGTACAGCGGTAACGCAAACATAAGTTTTCTAACTGGTAAAGCCGCATTTGAAGGACCTTTGCCGGGTGGTTCGTTTATGGTAACAGGCAGAAAAAGTTTATTCAGTAACACGCTTAGAAATTTTATTAATTACAAAGATGCTCCGTTTGATTTTCATGATTTGTCATTCAAAGCGAATTTTAAAAACTCGAGCGATAGAAGTTTAACAAAAGTCTCGGTTCACGGGTTTAATAGTCTTGATAAATTACAAAGTGATGACCCGACAAAAGCTGATTATAAATGGGTGAATAATATTTTCGGTGTTTCATGGTTTCAGGCGTGGGAAAATGTGCCTATTTATTCTGAAACTAAGTTATCCTACTCTGGCTTTAGCGGAAATATTGACCCAAAACTATCAAGCGCAAAGAAAAGATTGAATGTAGTTAATGATATAACATTCCAAACAGACTTTACAAATATTTTTGAATCAAGAGATGAACTTAGGGTGGGTTACCTTTTTAAGTCAGTAGAGACTGAACTCAATTTTGAAAATTTACAAGGTGTTGCGACCTCATCAAGCAAAAAAGGATTACACTTAAGCCTCTACGGCAAATACAGGTTTTTACGTTGGGAAAATTTTGGAGTAGATATAGGTACCAGGATTAATGCTCTTTCATTATCAAATAACCACGCGCCCATTTTGGAACCGAGAATAAATTTAACTTATAACTTTCTCCCGGGCTTTTCAGTAAAAGGGGCATGGGGTATTTATACTCAGGAAATGATAACGCTGATAAATGAAAACGAAATTATTTCATTATTCGAGCCCTGGTTAATTACACCCGATTATCTCCAGGTTCCTTCTGCCGAGCATTATGTAGTTGGATTTTCATGGAACAGAATTGAACATCTTACACTTGACATAGAAGGCTATTATAAAAAATTAATAAACACCGCAGAGGTAAACCCGAATAAAGCAAGCGGCAACGACCCCGACTTTATTACAGGCAAAGGAGAATCGTACGGATGGGAATTTATGATAAAATATTTAGACCCAACTTTTCAATTTACCGGTTCATACTCTCTAAGCTGGTCTTACAAAGAAATAAATAACTGGATTTCTTACCCCAGGTACGATACAAGGCATTCAATTAATTTAAATCTTGGAATTAATTTCGGTGCCGGATGGTCTGCATCTACCACTTGGATATTTGGCTCCGGTTTACCGTTTACTCAAATTTCCGGGTTCTACGATAAACTATATTTTGATGATCTTTTTTACTGGAATCAGGTATACGGAGATTATCAACCATATACAATTTTAGGCGACAGGAACCTTGGACGTTTACCAAACTACCACCGAATAGATGTTAGCTTGACGAAAGAGTTCAAATTATTTTTTGCAAATATATCGGTCAGCTTTAACGTGCTCAACGCATATAACCGTAAAAACATTTTTTATTTTGATAGAAAAACCGGCGAGCGCGTAAACATGCTGCCGATTTTACCTTCCGCAACATTGAGAATTGAAATATGAAAAAATACATTTTGCTTATTTTTATTATCGCTGTATCTTTTGCATTTTTTTCATGCGAAGAAAACTTTTCACCAAAAGCAGAATTTAAAGAGAAGACTGTTGTTAATTGTATCATTCGCGGTGATACAACTTTTCAGAGTTTAACTATACTTAATAGTTATGACGTACCTGGTTATGACGCATTGCTAAATACGGAAGACCCGTTTATATATGCCGCCGATGTGCGTATGTGGCAGGGGGATTCTGTTTTTGTGTTTCAACCCGGTGAGGTTGCCCGGCAGGATACCTCTCGATATAAAACTCCGTTAAAATATTATTCGACAAATTTATTCAGACCCTCTCAACGGGATTCGCTCGAAATAAAAGTAATTTTGCTTGATGGGAAATCGTTAGTTGCCGGTACTCGCTTGCCCGAATACGTTGCTTATAAAGGGGAAAAAGGAATTCCGTTTCCAGGCTCGGATTATTTTATTTTAAGTTGGGAAGGGAACAATAGTTACACAAGTTATATCCCCCGTTTTTCCGTTAGATATAAAGTAACTGAAAATAACATTTCCGTTATTAAGAAAAAAATAGTAGCGATGAGATATATTACGCGTGCTGGAGAGATAACCCCATACTATCCAAAATTTTCTACAAGCACGAGTTTTCAATACGCTCGGCAAGCACTCGATTCAGCTTTCTATAGTATCTCGGCAAACAACCCGAATAAGGATAACTATACTATACTCGGCGGTGTTTTAGAGTTAATAATTTTTGATGATAATCTTTCGAGATATTACTCAAGTTTGAATGGATTTTTAGATGATTATACTATAAGACTTGACGAGTCCGATTATACAAATATACAAGGCGGTCTCGGTATTTTTGGTTCGATGTTGAAACAAGAATTATTCGTCGGGTTTCAAGAAGATTATATTAAATCATTCGGATATAAAGTTAATGCTAATCCTTAATTAATTACAAGTTTAATGAGCAATTATGAAATCAATATTTAATAAATATATAATTTTAATTTTTATATCAGGACTGATA
>JAIOIM010000319.1 GCA_019912505.1 Ignavibacteriaceae bacterium | reverse complement strand
GAACGCCCTAAACTCGTCCCGCCGGTTGTAAAACAACAAAATGCTTTTCATGAGCTGATTAATATATCTAACCAAGAAGTAAATAATAGTTGAAACATATGGGTTTACTCGACAAACAATTTAACGACGAAAATATAATTGTAACTAAAGTTGACGATCTCCTTAACTGGGCTCGTTTATCATCACTTTGGCAAATGGGCTTTGGACTTGCATGCTGCGCAATTGAAATGATGGCTACATCAGCATCTCATTACGATTTTGATAGATTCGGCGTTATCCCGCGCCCCTCACCCCGCCAGTCAGATGTAATAATTATAAGCGGAACTGTTACACTAAAGATGGCTATCCGAATAAAACGCCTTTATGAACAAATGCCTGACCCAAAATATGTTATTTCTATGGGCAGTTGTTCAAACTGCGGCGGACCTTATTGGGAACATGGTTACCACGTGTTAAAGGGAGTTGACAGAATTATACCTGTTGATGTTTACGTACCCGGATGCCCCCCGCGCCCCGAAGCGCTACTGGAAGGATTATTAAAACTTCAAGAAAAAATTAGAAACGAATCATTAGTTAAAAAAACCGCATGAAAACTACAGAAGATATTTTTAACATTTTAAAAATAAAGTTTGCTGATGCCGTTATCGAATTAAAAGCAGGCGTACCTACAGAAGATTACATTTTAATAAATCCGTTTGAACTTGATAAAGTTTGTACCTTCTTAAAAAATAGTGATGACTACAAATTTGACAACATGATGAATCTTTCCGGTGTAGATAACGCAAACGGAAAAAAGACAACAAGTGAAGACGGCACTCATAAAACCGAGGGCGGTACTTTAAGTGTATTTTATCATCTCGAATCGATATCGCTAAAACACAAAATAACTTTGGCTGTTACAGTATCAATTGAAAAACCGGAAGTCACTTCGGTTTCTGAAGTTTGGCGTTCAGCCGACTGGCATGAGCGCGAAGCTTTTGATATGTTCGGGATAATATTTTTGAACCACCCCGATTTAAGACGAATATTAATGCCGTACGATTGGGAAGCCGGTTATCCATTAAGAAAAGATTATGAGAGTCCCGAGTTCTATCAAGGAATGAAAGTCCCATACTAATAAAAGAATATTATGCCTTTAAAAACTGAAGAAATGGTTCTTAATATGGGTCCGCAGCATCCGTCAACACACGGTGTGCTTCGCCTCGAGCTTCAATTAGAGGGTGAAATAATCAAAGCGGTAAAACCGCACATTGGTTATCTCCACCGTTGTTTTGAAAAACACACAGAAGTTATGACCTATCCGCAGGTTATCCCCTATGTTGATAGAATGGATTACCTCGCTTCCATGTATAATGAATTCGGTTACGCCATTGCCGTAGAAAAACTCCTTGGTATTGAAGTACCTGAAAGAGTGGATTTCATCCGCGTTATAATGGGCGAGTTGCAGCGTATTGCTTCGCACCTTGTAGCCATCGGAACATACGGCGCTGATCTTGGAGCGTTTACCCCTTTCCTATTTGCTTTCAGAGATAGAGAAAAAATCTTAAGCCTTTTTGAGATGACGTGCGGCGGACGTTTGCTCTACAATTATATCTGGGTAGGAGGCGTATCTCACGATCTTCATCCCGACTTTGTAAGGCTTACGCGTGAGTTCATTTCTTATTTTAGACCTAACATAAAAGAGATGAATGAACTTTTGAGTTTTAACAAAATTTTTGTCGAACGAACAGCTAATGTTGGAATCCTCCCTCTCGATACCGCAATAAACTTTGGCATCTCCGGACCCAATCTTCGCGCAAGCGGAATAAAATGGGATTTGAGACGTGATGATCCATATTCGGTTTATAATCGTTTTGATTTTGAAATACCCATTGGCGATGGCAGAATGGGTACAGTTGGCGATTGCTGGGACAGATACTTCATACGAATACTTGAAATGGAAGAAAGCTTAAAAATAATTGAGCAGGCTCTTGATCAGTTGCCGGAAGGTGATGTTACGTCCGCTATTCCCAAAAGAATAAAACCACCCGTGGGACAGGTTTATACACGCGTTGAAAACCCACGCGGCGAGCTTGGTTATTTTATAATAAGTAATGGTTCACTTAATCCTTTTAGGGTAAAAGTACGTGCGCCCTCTTTCGTTAACCTCGGTATAATGGATGAATTGTGCCGCGGACACATGATTGCGGATGTTATTGCAATCCTCGGTAGTATTGATATAGTTCTCGGAGAGATTGACAGATGATATATGATTTTCTATTAAAGCTAACCGGAAGCGAAATCGCCGCCGGATTTATTCAGAGCCTTTTACCTCTGTTTGTTTTTATACTTCCCTTTGCGTTGTTTGCAGTGCTTTTAGAAAGAAAAGTTTCGGCTCATATGCAGGATCGCCTCGGTCCGATGAGAACCGGATACCATGGAATTTTGCAGACAGTTGCGGACATAATTAAACTTGTACAAAAGGAAGATATTGTACCAACCAACAGCGATAAACCACTTTTTAATATTGCGCCCGTACTTGTTTTTACCGGCAGTTATGCCGCATTTGCAGCAATTCCTTTTTCCAGTGCATTTATTGGGTCAAATATCGATCTTGGTTTGTTCTTCATAGTTGCAGTTTCCGGTTTAGTTGTTGCAGGTATTTTGATGGCTGGCTGGGCTTCTAACAATAAATATACTTTGCTCGGTGCCATGCGTTCGGCTGCGCAGGTTATCAGTTATGAAATACCGACTATGCTTGTCATCTTAACAATAGTAATGATGACCGGGACGCTTAACCTTACTACTTTGAGTGAACTACAAACCGGTTATTTCTGGAACTGGATGATTCTCGGCGGGCCTGTTGCCGGACTGGTTAAACTCGCTTTTATCCCTTCAATGTTTATCGGATTCGTCATCATATATATAAGTACTTTAGCCGAAGTAAACAGAACGCCTTTTGATATTCCTGAAGCAGAGTCAGAACTTGTATCCGGTTACCATACTGAATATTCCGGGATGAAATTCGCAATGTTTTTCCTCGCCGAATATGCAAACATGTTTGCAGTTTCAGCAATTGTTGCAGCTGTGTTTTTCGGAGGCTACCAGTCGCCAATTGGTTACCTCGGCAACACCTTAGATATATTATGGTTAATACCAATCGAACAGTTTTTCTGGTTCACATTTAAGGGTGTGTTTTTTGTATTTGTGCAAATGTGGCTTCGCTGGACTCTCCCCCGTTTAAGAGTAGATCAGTTGATGGCTTTGTGCTGGAAATATTTAATCCCGATTGCTTTTGTCAATCTTCTTATTGTTGGTTTAATAACAGTTTTATAATATGAAAGAATATTTTAACAATATATGGCTGGGTTTGTTTACGGTGTTTGTCGGTATGAAAGTTACCTTCAAACATTTATTTACCCGCTCGGTTACAATTCAATACCCCGATGTAAAACTGCAGCTTCCCGAAAGAGAGCGCAACAGACTTTATGTTAATATGGATGACTGTATAGGCTGCGACCAGTGTGCAAGAGCTTGCCCGGTTAACTGTATTTCAATAGAAACAGTAAAAAGTTTGCCCACGGAAGACCTTGGTAAAACATCAAACGGAAAGAAAAAAGCGCTGTGGGTTACAAAGTTTAATATCGATTTTGCAAAATGCTGTTATTGCCAGCTTTGTGTATACCCCTGCCCCACCGAATGTATTTACATGACAGACGTGTTTGAATTTTCAGAATTCGAACGGGAAAAATTGGACTATAGTTTTACCACTCTAACGCCTGAAGAAATAGAAGAAAAGAAAAGTAATTTTGCAGCAGCCGAAGCTGAGAAAGCAGCCCAAAAATTAGCTGCCGCAGCAGCAGCGGCAAAAAAGGCTGAAGAACAGAAAGCCGCTGATAATAAAACTTCGGGTGATAAGCCTGAAGATAAAAAAGAGTAAAACCGTATGAACATTTACGATATTATATTTTACATTTTCGCACTTGCCACTGTTGGTTCTGCCTTTATGGTTGTAACAACACGTAACATTGTGCACGCTGCATTTTATCTTCTGCTTACTTTTTTTGGAGTAACTGGCATCTATGTTTTGTTAACCGCAGATTTTGTAGCCATTGTTCAGTTAGTTGTTTATGTCGGCGGAATTCTAATTCTCCTTATCTTCGGAGTTATGCTGACGAACAAAATTACAAACGTTCAAATTAAAACCGGCTCTTTGCAGTTATTTCCGGCGGCTATAGGTGTGGGTTTATTTGCGGGTATTTTGGTTTCAGCCCTTTTGAATACTGAATGGAAAACAGCCGCAGGCGAAGCGCCAAAAACCACGCTTAACGGTTTGGGTTTCTTACTTATGAACGAGTATATAATAGTATTTGAAGTTCTTGGTGTTTTATTACTTGTTGCGCTAGTTGGCGCAGCATCAATTGCAAGGAAATAAAAATGTTGCATGTAGGATTAAATCATTTTCTTATTGTCAGTTCATTACTTTTTTGCCTCGGCATTTTCGGTGTTGTTACACGACGTAATGCCGTAATGGTTTTAATGGGAATTGAGCTTATACTGAATGCGGCAAACATTAATTTTATAGCATTTGCCAGATACGGAAATTTCGGTCTTCAAGGACAAATAATCGCTTTGTTCGTTATTGTGCTTGCAGCTGCCGAAGCCGCCATTGCGTTGGCAATTGTATTAAACATTTACAAAATCTTCTCTACCGTAAACGTAGACGAAATTGATACATTAAAAGACTGAGTTTTATGACTGAAGGTTTACTTATACAATTAGCAGTTGCTGTTTTATTTATTCCCCTTCTCGGATTTGTGTTTAGCATTTTCATGGGGAAAAAATTAAAATGGGCATATCTCATCGAGACATCTCTTTTATTTATTGCGCTTGGCATTGCTGTTACTATAGCATTCGTAAAACTCGGTTATCTTACTGATTCAAGAATCGTCAGCGAGTTTGAATGGATTAACCTCGGCAATACACCGCTTCTCGGATGGATAAAAATAGAACTCGGTATTCTGCTTGATAATATTGCCGTAATTATGCTTGTAGCTGTACTTCTTATAAGCTTTCTTGTTCATCTCTTCTCAATTGCATATATGAAGGACGATATTCGCTACAATCGTTACTTTGCTTATCTCGGGTTATTTACATTCTCAATGATCGGCATTGTTATTACACACAATTTATTGATGATGTATATGTTCTGGGAGTTAGTGGGTCTTTCTTCATATCTACTTATCGGTTTTTGGTATGAAAAAAAATCTGCCTCCGATGCCGGTAAAAAAGCTTTTATTGTAAACCGTATAGGCGACCTCGGAATGCTTGTCGGTATTTTGATATTATATACAACATACCATACATTTTCGTTCGATAAAATATTCCTCGCAATTTCTGGGCAGCAGTTGCCGTTTGACAGCGGTTTCTGGCTTACTGTTACAGGCATACTTTTATTCGGCGGTGCTATTGGTAAATCGGCACAATTTCCATTACACGTTTGGTTACCCGATGCAATGGAGGGTCCCACACCCGTTAGCGCTTTGATACATGCCGCTACAATGGTTGCAGCAGGCGTATACTTTGTTGCAAGAATGTTTCCAATATTAACCGGCGATGCTTTGTTCTTCATTGCTGTTATTGGCGCAATATCAGCCTTTATACCGGCTACAATTGCATTAACACAAAACGACATCAAAAAAGTTTTGGCTTATTCTACTGTTAGCCAGCTTGGTTATATGGTTATGGCTCTCGGCGTTGGAGCATACACTTTTGCTTTTTTCCATTTAATAACACATGCGTTTTTCAAAGCGTGTTTATTCCTTGGTTCCGGCTCGGTTATACACGCAATGCACCACGAACAGGATATTACAAAGATGGGCGGCTTACGGAAAAAAATGCCGATAACCTACGCAACATTTTTAATTGCTTCATTAGCAATTTCCGGCGTTCCCTTAACGTCAGGCTTTTTAAGTAAAGATGGTATACTTGCCGGTACATACGCGTTTGCTTCTTTAACCGGGCACTGGCTGTTTCCGCTAATAGGATTTTTTGTAGCGATGCTTACAGCCTTTTATATGTTCAGACTAATTATTTTAACGTTTCATGGCAAACCCAAAGATCAGCATAAATACGACCACGCCCATGAAAGCCCGTGGGTAATGGCGTTGCCATTAATTGTGTTATCGACACTCTCAATTTTTATTTTTTATACGCCAAACCCGGCAAATGCCGATGCAGGTTGGTTTTTATCGAAATGGGTTAAGGCGCCGACAATTTCAGTCCCCGATTTTGCGCGATATCCTTTTATGGTTGATGATACAAAAACCGAACATACAATTACAGAACCGGTTGAAGCAAAGCACGAAATTGTATATTCAAATCAATATACTGAAGCAGTTCATCATGCTCATTACCCTGCTATGGGGTTATCATTAATCCTCGGCGGTTTCGGAATTCTTTTTGCTTTTGTTATGTATCAGTGGAAAAAAATTGATCCCGACAAAATTGCAGGCAGTATAAAACCGTTGTACAATCTCTCCTATAATAAGTGGTACTTTGATGAAATTTACAATGCAGCTTTTGTAGCGGGAACTATCGCTATAAGTCGTATACTGTATTGGTTCGATCAGACAATCATCGATGGAATTGTAAACGGCACTGCAACAGTTACTCGCGGACTTGCTTATATATTCGGTAAGTTTGATACGTATGTAGTTGACGGATTGGTAAACTTTGTTGCTTACTTAAGCGGTTTAATAGGTCTTTTCTTTAGAGGCTTCCAAACCGGTAAAGTACAGACGTATATTGTGTTTGTAATATTCTCTTTGGTAATACTATTGTTT
>JAIOIM010000318.1 GCA_019912505.1 Ignavibacteriaceae bacterium | reverse complement strand
GGTTTTATAATAGTTGTGAGCAATGTGGATTATTAGTTAAATATTATTTACATTTCAGTTGAATATAGTTGACATTTAGCCCGTCTAACTATATAAAAACATTTTAATAATGAGTCTGGTCTAAAAAGGTTGTAAACGGTTTAAATCGTTTTTGATTCTCTGTCTTTTCTCATTAACCCATGACTTAAGTCGTGGGTTAACAACAGCCTAATATTATTCGAAACCGTTTCAACGGTTTATATTTCTATCTCAAATTGAATTATTGACTTTTTTAGATAGGACTTATTTATAAATTAAAATAAAAGTTATGGTTATGAAAAAAACTACATTTTTCAATATTCACGAAAAGCTCGGCGCAAAATTAGTTGAGTTTGCAGGTTACTACATGCCTATTCAGTATTCATCAATAATAGCCGAACATAAAGCTGTTCGAAATGCTGTTGGTGTTTTTGATGTTTCACACATGGGAGAGGTTTTTGTAACCGGAGAAAAGGCGCTCGATTTTGTACAGTATATTACCATTAATGACGCTTCAAAACTTTTCCCCGGCAGAGTCCAGTATTCGGCAATGTTATACAACGATGGCGGTATTGTTGATGATTTGCTTGTTTATAAATTATCAGACGAAAAGTATCTGCTTGTAATTAACGCATCCAATATTGAAAAAGATTTTAAATGGATGCAGGAAAACAATAAGTTTGGTGTTGAATTAAGCAACCAGAGCGATGAGTATTCGCTACTTGCTGTGCAAGGACCCTTTGCAAAAGAAGTTGTTCAGGCAGTATGCGGGGAGGAAATAAATTTAGAGCGTTACCATTTTATGGAAGGCAATGTTGCCGGCGTAGATATGATAATATCGCACACTGGTTATACCGGCGAAATAGGTTATGAACTTTATTTCAAAGGCAGCGTTGAAGAAGCGGAAATGGTTTGGGATAAAGTTTTTGAAGCCGGAGAAAAATTCGGCATTCAGCCTGCGGGTCTCGGCTGCCGCGACTCACTAAGACTCGAAATGGGTTATTGCCTATACGGCAACGATATTGACCAGACAACAAACCCGCTTGAAGCAAATCTCGGATGGATTACAAAAATTAATAAAGGTGATTTCATAGGTCGTGATGCCTTACTAAAAGTAAAGCAAGATGGGTTGAAACGTAAATTAGTTGCCATAACTGCGGACGAAAAAGTTTTTCCCCGCCATGGATACGATTTAACAGTTGAAGGTAAAAAAATCGGTACGGTTACAAGTGGTACGGTTAGCCCGATATTGGAAAAACCAATTGCGCTTGGCTATGTTGATTTTGAATATGCAAAACAAGGAAGTGATGTAAACTTTTTTATAAGAGGGAAGGAATTTCCCGCAAAAGTAGTTACACTTCCATTTGTAAAAAAATAGATTCTAAAGGGTGAAAATGAAAATCAATGTTTTTTTGTCGCCGGTTTCTATTGATGAACTTTATTTTACCGGAAAGACAACAGTAGTTATTGATGTTTTGAGAGCATCTACAACAATAGTAAATGCACTTGAAAACGGAGCCAAAGAAGTTGTTCCTGTTGCTACCGTAGAGTTTGCGGTTAAAGTATCCGGCGGAATGTTCGGCGGACTTACCTTACTCGGCGGCGAACGCAATACAAAAAAAGTTGAAGGTTTTGCACTTGGCAACTCCCCCATTGAATATAACCCAGAAGCGGTTGAAGGAAAAACAATAGTCTTTTATACTACCAACGGATCTAAGGCGATAGTTAAGGCAAAATTTTCTGAAAATTTATTTGTCTGTTCATATAACAATATTTCCGCTGTAGCAAAAAAGTTAGTTGAACTTGGGAAGGATATTGAAGTACTGTGTGCCGGAAGGAATAATGCTTTTGCGTTGGAAGATGCGTGCTGTGCAGGAAAACTTATAACAGAAATAGCAGCTTTAAAAGAAAATATTGAACTGACTGACAGCGCCAGAGCTATGCAGGCATTGCACAAGTCATTCGGCAAGAGTATCTTTAAAATGTTAAAAGAATCAGAACATGGAAAGTTGCTTATTGAAAACGGTTTTGAGGCGGATGTTAAATTCTGCAGCAAGCTTAATTCAACCGATGCAGTTCCCTCTTTTATGGGGAATACATTAAAACTAATGCCGCTAATACCGGCGCAAACAATTAACGAAGAATAATTATAGGATGGCGGTTAAGAAGAAAAGAAAGCCTAATGTTGCGGAAAAAACAAACGGCGGCGATAATTATTTTGCTATATCTGTTGAAAAGAAAAAAAAGATACTTGGCGTTTTTATTATTCTTTTCTCAATATTAGTATTGTTGAGTATAATATCTTATTCCCGTTTCGACCAAGCTAATCTTAACTATAATTTTTCAGACCTATTCAAAGTATTTAACCCCGACCCCGCTTTCCGTGAAAAACTTTCGAGCACACATAACTGGCTCGGTGTATTCGGAGCTTATATTTCCGATATTTTTATAAACTCATCGCTCGGCATCTTCGCCGCTGTTTTTCCGGTTATATTTTTAATATGGGGAATTAGATTTTTCCTCAAAATAAATTTTAGAACTTTAATTCACTCCACAAACTTTCTACTTGTATTAGGACTTCTCACCTCAACTTTTTTTGGGGTTTTGCGCGCAGAAAATTATGCGTTTCGCGAGTATTATGAATTATCAGGGAATGTAGGTTATTACCTTGGAGAAGTTCTCGGGAGGCTGCTTGGCGGTGCCGGAAGTATTATTTTTTTAACGGCTGCAATTATTATTGTCCTTATCATTGCTTTCGATATAAAGATTGAGAAGATATTTCACCTCATTAAAAATATTTTCACCAGTTCTGCCTCAAAGATTAAACAGGAGATGGATCGGAGCAAAGAAATATCCGATGATGACAAAAAACTTTTACAGTTAAAAAAATTAAACGAAGAAAAGAAAAAAGGGAAGAAAAAGTTTTCATCAAAAGATACAGGCTCTGGTGAAGAACTTTCCCCACAGGAGCTTATGAAAAAAGCAGCGGACGATTACGAAACACAGATTCGTATAATTAGAAAAGATGAAAAGCCCGCTAAAATTGAAGAAAATAAAATTGTAAAAGAAGAATCGAAAAAAGTCGATTTAAAGGGAACTGGCGAGTTAAATTCCGATGGTTTTGACAAAGACAACGAGGCTAAACTACCCGACCAATGGACTGAAAAGATAAACTACAAGTTCCCTACTTTAGATATGCTTGACCCGGCGCCTCCACAAAATTTTATGGTTGCCGAGGAAGAATTAAAACGTAACGCCGAACTTCTAAAAGAAAAATTAAAACTTTTTGATATTCAAATAGACGATATCTCTGTAACTCCGGGACCCGTTGTTACTCTTTACGAAATTGTGCCTGCGCCGGGTGTAAAGATAAGCCGAATAGTTGGACTTGAACATGACATTGCTCTTGCGCTTGCTGCACGGGGCATTCGTATTATTGCCCCGATACCGGGCAAGAGTGCAATAGGGGTTGAGATACCAAACGCTGAAGCAACGCTTGTAAATGCACGCTCGGTACTTGCCCGTATTGAAGAATCGAAAGCAGAACTGCCGATTGCCCTCGGCAAAACAATAAACGGTGATGTTTACATTACCGATCTTGCAAAAATGCCTCACATGCTTATAGCCGGCTCAACCGGTTCCGGTAAGAGTGTTGGTATAAACATGCTGGTTGCAAGTCTGCTTTACTCCAAACATCCTGCAGATGTAAAACTTATAATGATCGATCCGAAAAAAATTGAGCTTTCGTTTTACAACAAACTGCGGCGTCATTATCTCGCTGTTTCACCCGACCTTGAAGAAGAAATTATAACAGTTCCGCAAAACGCGGTTCTGCTTTTGAAGTCGGTTGAATACGAAATGGAAAAACGTTACGATAAACTTGCAAAAGCCGGTGTACGTAACATTGTTGATTACAACAAAAAAGTAAAAGACCCGAAAAAACGTCCGCCGGATACAGAGAAGATAAAACATCATCCGATACCGTATCTTGTAGTTATTATAGATGAGCTTGCCGATTTAATGATTACCGCCGGTAAGGAAGTTGAGGAGCCGATAGCACGACTTGCACAGCTTGCCCGTGCGGTTGGAATTCATCTTGTACTTGCAACACAGCGTCCGTCGGTAAATGTTATAACCGGTGTTATAAAAGCAAACTTCAGCGCGCGTGTTGCATACCAGGTTGCCACAAAAATTGATTCGCGTACAATACTCGATATGAACGGCGCAGAGCAATTGCTTGGTAAAGGCGACATGCTTTTCCTCCCGACAGGTTCGCCAAAACCTATACGTATTCAAAATGCTTTTATCTCTACCGATGAAGTTGAAAAACTTACAAACTATATTTATTCCCAGCCTGCATATTCAAAACCATATTTTCTGCCATCGCTTTACGATAAAAAGAAAGAAGCATCGGCGGGATTTTTGTCTGACCTCGACCCAATGTTTGAAGATGCGGCAAGAGTTATTGTACGGCATCAGCAGGGTTCTGTATCGCTGCTTCAGCGCAGGTTAAAACTCGGCTACTCACGCGCGGCTCGTATTGTAGATCAGCTTGAAGAAGCGGGAATTGTGGGTCCGAACGACGGCAGCAAAGCGCGTACTGTAATTGTGGAAAATGAAGAGCAGCTCGAAACTATTCTGCGGAATATTTAAAACGATTTATAAAAAGTCGCGTCCTCCCGAATTCTGATCGCAAAAAAGCAATTTATGAAATTTGAATTCCGTTGGTTTTAATTTCATTAAACAAAGGATTAGTTTCAACAAAATCTACTTCACGAATAGGGTGAGGTTCGATTAAAAAACTAATTTTTCTCCTTAGTTTCATCATCTTTACCATCTCATCGTGCGAATTTGAAAAGTCATTTAGTATTATTGCTATATCAATATCGCTATCGATATGATTGGTCCCTTTTGCGAAAGATCCGAATAAATAACTACTTCTTATTATATATCCTGATAAACTCAAGTGTGATATATATTCCTTCGCGATATTTATTGCAGCCTGTCGATCCATTCTAAAAATTCCTTTGCTTTTATAAAGTAATGCCTGGAATACTCATCATTGCATTTGGTCTTAAACTCCTGTTTGTAATCATCATACCGCGCTTGAATATTGAAAAGTAGTAATCACATCAAGTAAATCTATCTATTTATCCGATAGGTCTATTTCAGCGGTAATTGCTAATCTTGTAAGGTCATGTGTAAAGGTAGGATTTACTTTTCTTTAGAAAGTACCCTTTCAATTTTTTTTCAACTGAAATATGAAGAATAAAAAGAGCCCATGAAAAACTTTTCTCCTTCAACAGTTTTTCAGCAGTTATTAAATCTTCAGATGAAGACTTAAACCAGTAATTTATTTTTTCTTCAAAGTTCATGAGCCAATATTAGCAAAATCTTGCATAAAAATGAATTAGAATTATTGATATTTGTTTCAATCTATCAATTACACCTCAAATTTCATCTTCTCACCGCTCTTAAAATTTCTTTATATTTGCACTTCAAATAATACGAGAACCTTATAATGATTGATGACGAAACAAAAGAAATTCCAAAAGCATACGACCCCTCGCTTGTAGAGGATAAATGGTACGAATACTGGCTCAATAATAAAATATTTAAATCCGAAGTTGATGACACAAAAGAACCCTACACAATTGTAATACCGCCGCCGAATATTACCGGTATGCTTACAATGGGGCACATTCTTAACAACACGCTGCAGGATAT
>JAIOIM010000035.1 GCA_019912505.1 Ignavibacteriaceae bacterium | reverse complement strand
ATCCGTTCTGATTTCATTAGCGTATGTTTCGCTTACAGTGCTAATTACATCAGCATATAACAACCCGGCTTTCAGAAAATTTATTTTGCCGTTATGTATTAATCCTTTTTCCGAATTTAATTCTGCAGGAAGCCCAGTCTTTGCAAAAGATGATTTTGGGAAGATGCCCTGGTAACCAAGATTGTGAACAGTAAAAAGAGTTTTGAAATTTGCAAAAATTTCTTCCTCTTTGTAAAGAGTTTTTAGATATACTGGAATGAGACCGCACTGCCAATCATTGCAATGAATAATATCCGGTATCCAGCCCAATTTTTGAATTAGTTCAAACACCGCACGGGATAAAAGAATAAACCGTTCATCATTATCAGGATATACTTCACCCGTCATAGGATCATCGTATAAACTGTTTCTGCTGCCGAAATATTCGTGGTTATCCAAAAAGTATATTTGAACGCGAACCTTTTGCCCGGGTAAAAAACATGACTTTAAAGAATAAATGACTTCTTTATCACCGATTTTCGTCGGAATATCTTTCAGCCGAACCACCTCGTGAATTTTGAATTTTCTATCATCAACAGCACCGTATTTCGGCAATACAATTCTAACCTCGTGCCCAAGTTCACCGAGCATTTGAGGCAGTGCTGCCGAAACATCGGCTAATCCTCCCGTTTTTACAAATGGGAAAACTTCTGAAGAAACAAACAGGATTTTGTACTTTTTTGAAGACATTTTGAAAACATATTGTTTTTGAATATGTAAATTTACTAAAAACCATTATCTTTCTCAAAGTATTATTTTATACAAACTTATAAATGCCTTTAGTCTAAAACGTCAACAATTCAATTTGAGATAGAAATGTAAACCGTTTAAACGGTTTCGCATAATATTAGGTTGTTGTTAACTCACAAATTAAGTTGTGAGTTAACGGGAAAAGATAGAGAATCTCAAGCGGTTTCACCTGTGCGCCGTGGCGTAACCGTTTAGAACCTTTTTAAAGCGGACGCATAAACATCAAGTTTACCGGAATTAATTTCTATTTAACGTAAATTGGGGCATTTGTAGCACTTTTAATTTCTACTAAAAGCACTTTTTTT
>JAIOIM010000317.1 GCA_019912505.1 Ignavibacteriaceae bacterium | reverse complement strand
CTACTGTAGTAATTACAGTATAATATCCGTTTACTTCCGTTTTTCTTTCAATATCAAACGATGCGTAGGTGGGATCATTATCTAACCATTGCACCACTATATTTCTTGATGATGTATTCGTTAAAGTAACATTTAATGGAGCACGTAATAAAAACTGAGGTGTACGTGTACATGCATCTGTTGACCAAGATGAATCGGAACTGCTATATGCTTTTATTCTGTAGCAATAATCGGTTGCGCCCACTAATCCGTTAGCGCTGTCGGTAAATGATGTCACATTCATTCCGGTGTACCCAACAGTTACGAAGTTTGAATAAGAAGTTCTTCGTTCCACACCGAAATAATTTTCATTACTGCTGTTATCGCGCCACGTCAATTTAACTAATGAGGGTTCTACGGCGGTAGCTGTTAGATTTGAGGGAGCCACAATATTGGGTGATCCTCCACTGTTGTAAGAGTTAACTACGTCAGTAAAAGCAGATTTTCCGAATTTATTAACAGATCTTATTTTATAAAAATAAACTGTATCCTGCATCAAACCACTATCATTTATATTAAAAACTGTGGGGGAAGGGGAGAAAAATAAGTTGAACGCTCCGGACACACCTTCTTTTCGCCATATTTCAAACCCCGTAAGAAGTTTTGAAGAGTCCTTCCAAGATAAATTTAAAGATGTTGAAGATAATGAACGAAGTTTAACATTATATGGTTTACTCGGCGGAGTTATGTCTTCGGAAATTAAGATATTTTTTAAAGTATCCGATTGAGCAAATGTTTCATCCTTGTCGAAATAAACGAGATAATAATTTATTGTTTTACCAATAGCTGATTTATCTAAATTAATTGTTACAACCGGCTGTCCGTCTACGAATGGATAGGTGTTAATAAATTGTCCGTCAATATAAAGATGCACATAAGCACCGGCTGATGACGCAGTATAAGTATACTGAATCTGTGTACTGCTATAACTGATTGTATCATTTGCAACAGGGTAAGTAACTGTAATTTTTGCTTTACCAGCCCCCCCCGGGTTAACAATATTGGATGTATCGCTATTGGGGTCACTTAAAAAGTCACCACAACCGCTAAAAAAGAGAACGGCTAAGGTTACAATTATACAGTATAATAATTTCTTCTTCATAATATTCTTTTTTTATGTTAATGAGAAGAAGATGGACATACCTTAGCCTCAGAATGGCTAATCTTATTTTAACGGGATCCTCTTCATCTCGAAATTTTGAATTTTGACTAGGTACTTGGCCTGTCGTAATCAATAAAATATGTTCTTGACTCTCCGGGTTTTAAATCATCCAAAAAAAGATAAATTATATTTGTTTCATTGTTATATTCGTACTTAGCTGGTTTGGTGCCTATCAATTCTGTACTTAATGCTAGGTTTTTAGCGGATACATTTAAATTAATATCCACAATCATTCCATTAATATTTTCCACCCCCGGGTTAGAAACTGTTACAACAATACGTCTGTCGCTTCTCTGTTCAACTCTCAACTCAACATAATTTTTGCGAGCATACCATTTTTCAACTTCTGCAAATGTTGTAACCCAGATTTTTTTCCGTTTCATATCGCGAATTAATTCTTTAACTACACCAACGTTTTCAGGCTTGCATTGATATTCTGTGTGCATTTTAAAAACGTATAATCCGCCTTCAAAAAGTAAACGATCTACATCTTCCTGATAAGTATACAATTGAAATTCGGGTAATGTTAAACCGAAATCGCGAATAACCTCGTAATCATCCCGGGCTGTTTTAGTAATGGAAATTAATCTTTTATCACCTCTAATTATGGGGCGTGGAACAGAACGGTCTGTTAACGAATCTGTAACAACGTATTTATATCCAGATTCAGCAAGAGCCTTTAGCGTGTTTTGGTCAAAAAGTCCATAATAGGGAAGGCAACCAACAACTTTTTTATTTGTAATAGCTTCAATATCTTTTTTTGCGGAAGATAATTTTTCTTTCTGGAGTTCATATTCATCAAGTTTGTTAATAGTGTCATTGATAGAGGCAAGATAACCGACATCAACTAATGCAGCAATATCCCCATATCCGGCAGCTGTTTTTATGAGAGCTGAATTCATTTTGGCTTTCTCCGGGGAAACAAAAAAAGTTGCACCAACATTTTCACTCTTTAATACCGAAAGTAGGTTATTCAAATTGCCGGCATTATCACCTATTGATGGGGCTAGTACTGCTGCCGCATCATAACTAGAAGGCCAATCTTTTACAAAAGCAACAGGTTTATAAGTCAGCCAATTGATACTGTTGTTAAAAAGTCTATCAAAATAGATGTAATCTTCTTGTATTCCGATGATAGAGTTAATTTCAAACCCCATCCAAACGAATCTACCTTTTCCGTAAGTGCCGTAAACAATGCCGGCTGTCTTTTTTATACCCTCTCGCACCAGCCCTTCTTCAAGCCTGTAATTATACCAGAATGACACTTGTGTTGTGCGGGGATCTTTTACTTCAACAGCTATTGGTCTATCCCACGTAGCAACTTTTAAAGGATAACCGGTGGGAATATTTGCTGTAATTGGCAAACCGCCTCGTAAAGTATGAATTTTTGTTATATCTATATTAGAGATTTCTTTACTAAAACGAAGCCCGTAAACCTCCTTAAAAAATTCCCACCCGCGCCATTTTCCATCATCCGAATAACTGCCGGTACCGCTGGTAGCAAATAAACTGCCGCCCTGATCAATATATTTTTTTAGCTGAATCATCTCCCTGTCACTCAAAGATCTTGAACCGGGCATGATTAATAAATTATAGTTAAAATGCTGTCCGAGTTCTATGGTACTATCGGTAATAATATCATAATTAAGTTTAGCAGTGCCTAAGAACTGCCTCCATGATGTAATGTTATCATTTAACCATGTACTGCCGGGTTCAAGCATATTTTCGGTATACTGTGAATAAAGAATACCTATCTTAGCTGTTTCGCCATAAACGGCGTTTCGCACTACTTTAGAATCCGGAAGCAACTCATCTGCTCCTACTCTTCCGTAAACACCGCGAAGAATGTAGAAATAAATAAGTACGGCTCCTGCTACAAACAACAAACCTAAAACAATAATAAGCAACTGACTGGCGCCGCCTCTTTTTTGAGATTTTAAACGCTTCTGTTTGCTTTGCTCTTTATTACTATTTTCAGATTTTTTTACCGCCACTTCAATGCTCCGGAGCTTTTATCTTCCTTTGCAGAAACATAACCCTCGTCAGTATATTTATAAAATTTTGTATCCGAAGGCTGAGTTCCTTGATTAGCGGGGATTCTTCCCGAATTACTCTTTTCTACATAATTACCCTCGGCGTATTGACGCGGGCGAACCTGCGCGAAACGGCTTTGAGTATTTTGCGGAGCCGGGCGTCCTTGCTGATTAACAAATATCGGCTGACGTTCAACGAATGGCTGCTGTTGTTCCACATATATCGGCTGCGGAATAACCCTTTGCTCTGGATGCCTTTGCTGAATTTCTACAGGAGTGACTAATTCACCACGGATCGTTTCAGCCTGTGCAACTGTTGCCTGCTGTCCTGTTGATTCTCTAACTTTATAGAGAATGTAAGCGCCAATAGCTAATATAAACGTACTTATCGTTGCTACAAGAATGATTGTCGACAGTATAGGAATTAATTCCATTTTGTCCTCTCTACTTTATTAAACTATGATTTAGCAGTGCCGACTCTCTCAAGTTTTCCCCAGGTCATTTTTATACCCAGGAATTCTTCGATAGTCGACATGAATTTACAAATATCAATTACAAGGATGAAAAACATCCTATATATAATTGCGTAACCGATTAATCTAATCTCTTCCTTTTCAACTGCAATGCAATAAAGGGCGGTCACCATATCCAGCAATGCAAGACCAGCCCACCAGAAGAAAATTAATGACGTAAAACCGAACGCAAGCGCTGCCACTATAAAAAATACATTTGCAGCAATGTTCATTGTAGGCCATATTAAAGCTTCATAAAACATAGACCATAATATGAATGTATCACCAAAATTGATAGTCGGATTAAATAGAAGCTTTTTATGCTTTCTAATAGACTGCAAAATACCTCTAGTCCATCTGTAGCGCTGTTTTAATAGCTGTTGAAGTTTTACCGGTGCTTCGGTGTAGGATATTGCTTGTGGCTCATAATAAATTTTCCAGCCGTTAGCTAAAATTTTTAAAGTAATATCGGCATCCTCGGCAAATGTATCGCTTGAATAGTAACCGGCTTCGTCGATTGCTTTTTTGCGGAATAAGCCGATAGGTCCGGGAATTATATTGACAAGGCGGATAAAGCTTTGAGCCGCACGAACCATGTTCAAACCTTCAATATATTCTAATGCTTGCAAATCCGTAAGGAATTTTCTTCTGTTCAAAATTTTAACATTGCCCGCAACTGCACCAATTTCGGGGTTGCTAAAATGACGTACTGCAAGGCGAATAGAATCAGGCGAAAGTTGTGAATCTCCATCCATACATAAAACTATTTCTGATTTTGAATACCTGATTCCTGCATTTAGAGCTTTCGCTTTTCCGCCGTTGGGTTTATTAATCAATGAAACTTTTATATCGCCGAATTTACCTTTATGGTAACCAACTAATTTTTCAGCAACTTCATGGGTTTTGTCTGTTGAACCGTCATTAACAACGATAACTTCATAATTGCTATAATTAAGCTGCATAAGTGAGCGGACAGAATCTGCGACAACTTTTTCTTCGTTGTAAACGGGAACTATAATAGAGACGAAAGGATAAAAACCTGTCGTTTTGCTATATGTGTACTCGTTTATATATAAATAAGCCATAACCAAGATTCCAAAATAGCGGGAAAGGAGTACGAACAAAAATATCACAAGAGCCACTATGGTAGAATACTCTATAAGTGACGACAGAGAGAGAATTGTCATCGGAATGGTAAAAATTATTATGAGGAATAAGCTTAGGGAGATAAGCCCGGTTATTAAAATGCGTCGGAGTAGTCTTGAGCCTCTATCTGTATCATCATTCAATTCTTCTTTATTTAGAAGATCGATATACTTTTTATCTATTTTAGAT
>JAIOIM010000316.1 GCA_019912505.1 Ignavibacteriaceae bacterium | reverse complement strand
AATAAAATTCAATTTTGAAAATGATATTGAGATTTACTTAAATAAAAAAAACTATTATTTACCCGATTATGATTTTTGTAACTAAAAAAATATTATTTATTACAGCGGTGGTTTCTACTCTAAGTTTTGCTCAGACAGAACCGGAGTTGCAATATAATTATGCTGTTAAGCTGTACAACTCAGAAAATTATTTTGATGCCATTACTGAATTAAAGCGATTACGATTTTTTGATGATAAAAATGAATATTCCAATTCATCTAATTATTTAATAGCAAAAAGTTACAAAGCCGGGGCAAAGTTTGATGATGCGATACGTTATTTTACCCTTGCAGAAATTGAAAATACAAACCAAGAAAGATATTTTAATCTTCGAATTGAAATAGTCCGCTGTAATATTTTAAGAAGAACAACCGACCGCGCTATGCAAATATTATCTTCATTGGAAAACGATTCTGCTTATAAAAGTAAAAGCAACCAAATAAATTATTGGCGCGGCTGGGCACTTATGTTTAACGACCGCTTCGATGAAGCCTCAAAACAGTTTGCTAATATTAATCCCAATCACCCGCTGAAACTATTTGCCGAAGGTATTGATGACAAACTTTATTCAGTGCCCGTTGCAAAAAGTTTATCATATTTAATCCCGGGTGCGGGGCAATTTTATACCGGTAATTATTTTAGTGGCACACTTTCGTTTGGTTGGAACCTGCTGTGGGGTTATCTTACGGTTAATGCTTTTATTCAAAACAGAATTTTTGACGGATTTATGGTTGGAAACCTACTTTGGTTTCGTTTTTACAGGGGCAATTTTCAAAATGCTGAAAAATTTGCGCTTGAAGAAAACGTAAAAATTATAAATGATGGATTTTATTTTCTGCAAACCGGGTATTCAGGTGAAAAACCGTAAAAGTATTGAATATTCGGTCACATAAAAATTGGATATTTTCCTATTTTCATTATAAATTGCAGTTGTAGTATCAACGAATATCAAAAATTCAATTAATCATCCATTAATTATGGAGGCTCAATGAAGAAAGGGATGGTTATCGGCTGCGGCGTAGCCGGATTTATCTTAATAATTTTAGCTATAGCTCTGTTTTGGGGAATTGGCGCTTATAATAATCTCGTTAATTTAAACGAGTCAGTTGTCGGAAGCTGGAGCCAGGTTGAAAATCAATATCAAAGGCGAACTGATCTAATTCCGAATCTTGTTAGTACAGTAAAAGGTTACGCCAATTTTGAAAAAGAAGTGTTAACCGGCGTTACCGAGGCGCGTGCAAAAGTAAGTCAAATGAATGTTACACCGGAAGTATTAAACGATCCTCAGGCTTTTCAACGTTTTGAGCAATCGCAGAGTCAATTATCCGGGGCGCTCAGCAGACTATTGGTTACGGTTGAAAATTACCCGGAGCTAAAGGCTAATGAAGGTTTCTTACAACTTCAATCGCAACTTGAAGGAACCGAAAACCGAATTGCGGTAGGTCGGAGGCAGTTTACACAAATTGTGCAGGAGTACAACACAACAATAAAACGTTTTCCTACTACAATTATTGCAGGTTTATTCGGGTACAATCAGAAAGAATATTTCAAAGCGGTGCCGGGTAGTGATACTCCTCCAAAGGTTGAGTTTTAGCTTTAATGAAATTTATTTTCATCATATTTTTGTTTACTGCGGTTGCATTTGCTCAACCGCAGGTTCCAACTTTAACTAAATGGGCTACCGATCTTACGGGAACATTTTCCGAGCAACAGCTTAATACTTTAAATTCACGTTTAAGCACATTTGAAGATACAACGAGTAACCAGGTATTGCTCCTAATGATTTCTTCTCTTAACGGAGCGGTAATAGAAGAGTATGCTTACGATGTTGCGACAAAAAATAAAATCGGCTCAAAAAAATTTGATAATGGGGCTTTGCTTTTAATAGCTAAGGCGGACAAAAAACTTCGTATTGAAGTTGGCTACGGGTTAGAAGGTATTTTGCCCGATGCTCTGTCAAGTTCAATTATTAGAAATGTTATTGTTCCGCATTTCAAAAGAGATGAATATTATTCCGGAGTTTCTGCAGGTATCGATGCTATTATTTCAGCTGTTAAAGGTGAATACAAGGCGGATCCCGATACAAACGATGAAGATGGCGATTCGATTATCCCTGTAATAATTTTTATCCTTTTTATTATTTTTATAACATTCGTAAAGGGCGGCAGAAGAGGGCGTGGAGGATTTATATCTTACGGAAGCGGTTTGGGAGGAAGTTCGTGGGGCGGTTCCTCCGGAGGAAGTTCTTTTGGTGGATTTAGCGGCGGCGGCGGTTCATTCGGCGGCGGCGGCGCAAGCGGCAGTTGGTAAAAAAATTATTTCAGTACCTTGCTAATAATTATAACTTTGTTGATATTATAGCCGCAAAAAAGAAATAATCATAAAATGCAAATAACCAGATAGGTTTATTTGTTGAATTGTTTTCTACAAAAATTGAAATTTATTGAAATTCTTAACAAATGGAGAGAGAACTATGGCGATAAAAATAACTGACGAATGCATAAATTGTGGCGCGTGCGAACCAGAATGCCCCAATACAGCAATATACGAAGGCGGCGCAAGCTGGGAACTTAGTGGAACAACCTATGGAGAGGGAGATGCCGCTCCATCCGGTGCCCAAGGATTTTTCTCAAGCGAATTTTTCTACATTGTGCCCGATAAGTGTACCGAATGTGTTGGTTTCCACGATGAACCACAGTGTGCGGCAGTTTGCCCTGTTGACTGCTGTGTGCCAGACCCCGATCATGTAGAAGATAACGACACTCTTTTAAAGAAAAAAGAATATCTAGACGGTCTCGGAAGATAAATTACTTTTAAGGTTGACTCATGTAAATTGGGTCAACCTATTTTTATTCCGGTAGTAAGAGAATTTCTCACCCCCATTCCCACTTTTGAAAAAACAGAATCCAAAGTTAAATCAATTATTTTCAAATCTTTAAAATCTGCTTATTTATCTAAACTATTTTCACAATCCCTATTCACTTCAAATGGCATAATTTTAGTTATAATATAATAACTTAACTTTGAAATCAAACCTATTATTCTTTTAGAAGGAGTTAAAAATGGCTTATAAAATTAATGAAGAGTGTATTAATTGCGGCGCGTGCGAACCAGAATGTCCTAATAGTGCTATATATGAAGGCGGTTCTTCTTGGGAAATGAACGGAACAACTTACGGCGAAAATGATGCAGCCCCCTCGGGCGCAACAGGATTCTACTCTAGCGAGTATTTTTACATTGTACCAGATAAGTGCACAGAGTGTGAAGGTTTTTTTGATGAACCCCAGTGTGTTGGTGTTTGCCCGGTTGATTCTGTTTTAAAAGCTTAATTTTTCGTTTCCGGAATTCCGGTAATACTTTGAACAAGTCATAATCTAAATAAAGTGTAAATAACCAGGCGGAGAAAATGATTATGCCAAGCTAATCAAGGACATCAAACGATGCCCTTGTTTAGTTTTAAAGGACTTTTTTACAACAGAAAAAAGGAGTAATTTTCTAAAAGGATTTTGTATAATATTCCGGTTCCTGAATAATTAGCCCCAAAACAGGAGGTTATCATGTTGATTCACGGTGCATTTGAAAAAGCAAAAAGATATATTGAGGCTCAATCTGAGCTGAAGGAGGAACAATTTGGGAAAAAAGAACAGGGAGTTTGTGTTACTATTTCCAGGCAGGCGGGGGCGGGGGGAAACACGGTCAGCAATATTTTATTAAACTCGCTGGAACCACTCCGCAAAAAAAATACACCCTCATGGACGCTATTTGACAAAAATCTTATCGAAAAAGTTATTGAAGATAATAGACTGCCCAAAGCTCTTTTAGAAATAATGGATGAGTCTAATTTTACCGCTGTAACATCTATAGTTAACGAATTAATGACCGGACAGCCGGACCCGTGGGCACTGATGCACAAAACTTTCGAGACTATTTTGCAAATTGCTCAGATGGGTAGTGTTGTTGTTATAGGAAGGGGGTCAAATTTTATAACCGCCAATTATCAGAATGTATTTCACGTAAGACTTATTGCTCCTTTCGAGCAACGCGTTACTCATGTTGAACATCATTACAAGATTTCGCATAAAGAAGCGTTGGAAGCAGTAAAAAAAGATGACGCTGCAAGGAAATATTTTGTGCGTAAATTTTTTCATAAAGATATTAACGATCCGGTTAATTATCATATTATGATAAATACTTCTCAAACTGGTTTTGAGGGAGCTGCAAAAATTATTAGCTGCGCGGTTTTGGAACAGTTTCAATCGAAATTTTTAAAAATATAACATTAAAAAAAAAGGACACATTTAGGTGTGTCCTTTGTAAGGTAACGTCGGTTAAATTAATGCAATAAATATATTAACTAAGAGGTTCTACGCTCAGTTTAAGCTTACATAATTTGCGTGCATTGTTCAACCAGTTTTAAGTGAAGGTTGACGAAACCCAATATCTGTGCGGTTATTATTGCGCTTTCTTCATCGTCTAACGGTGTGCTTGCAGAATTGTACCACATAATATCACCAAGAAACTTAAAATGTAAAGTTTTTAATCTTTTTGTCATTTCTTCATTTTTATTCTCTCTTATAAGTCCTTCTTCGGAAACAAAAAAATTAGAGGCTTGTTCCTTTTCCAAAAGGACAGAAGGGCGTACAATATTTTCTCTTACTTTTAATTCAAGCATTGTAAACGCTTTTTTTAGGGCAACATTATAATCGCCGTTCAAATATTCATCCAAAACAAGTTCGCGCAAATCGTATCGAGTTAAAACAGAACTGATATTTAAATTTGGCAAAACAATATCATCAATATTTTTACGGGCTATACGTTTCCCGTTTTCAGTTAGCTCTTTAAAATTTTCGGTTTCCTCATCAATGTTGGTTTGAATGTAACCATAATATTCTAACTCACGTACTGCAAGAGCGCCTTCTTCAAATTCTTCGTCTGTTAAATATGAAATACCAAAAAAATCAACCATTGTATCACGGAGAACATCAATATAATTTGAACTCCTATCTGAGTACAACCCGGTTTCTGTAGTATGTTCATATAACACTTTCAGAAACATTTTTTTCAGTAAAGCCTTTGTTAAGGGCATCGAAACGGACATAAATAAAAATCCTTATCTATAAAATATTTTCTTCTACCTATGTTATCGATAAAAACATATCATTTGTTTAGCTCAAATGTTCCCCTTTTTTTGAGACAATTTTAAGGAATTGGGTTTTGAATAAAAAAGGCAACACTGATTTTCCCGATTAGATTAAAGAAGGCACAAAATCTTAGACTCAAGCTATTGAGGCACCGACTGCAAAATTCAATGTATCTATTTTTTTGTCGATAATTTTTAATTGTTTAAAAGACCCTTCGTACACCGATATGATTTCCATCATTTCATTTGACCAGTTATAATCTCCTACAGGAAGAATGTAATTACTGCCACACTCTAACACCCAAAGATTATAGTCATTTAATTTTATAGTTTTATGCTTGATGAGTAGTGAAGCAATATAACCTAATACTTCTTTAACTTTTTTATCAATAGAAAGCGGCGGCAGTTCAAATTGAATATAACTATCGAACAGGAGGGGATTATCGGAAAATTCAGCTTTGTGTGCCCACAAACCAATTACGTCTAAATGTTTTTTTACGATGACAGGAATATTGTTAAGCAACTCGGCAATAGACTTTTCGAGAAGCTCCAAAACATCCCTGTAGCTCTCATTTTTATCTGCTATCGTGTCTTCCAAAATAGAATTATAAAACACGCGCGCATGATTTTCCACTGCTTTCAAAAAAAGCTCGAAAAACATTTCCATTTGATTTTTCAGTTGCGCTCTCTGTATCTTCAAAAACTCCAGTTCTACACCGGTAATTTCCGCTGATGCTCTGTTAGATTTTTGTTCGGCAAAATAACAGGGAAAAGT
>JAIOIM010000315.1 GCA_019912505.1 Ignavibacteriaceae bacterium | reverse complement strand
ATTTATACGCGGGCGTTTCTTATTTGTCGTTTAATCCTAAAGATGAGTTCGGCGAAAAACTGCCGAGAAATAAAGCAGATGCGTACAAAAGGTACGAGTTGAATTACTCCGGTGAACTAGGATTTAGATTTTTGTTAACTGAAAATTTAAGTTTTAATGTTAACGGCGGCGTGCAGATAAGCCCCAACGATAATCTTGACGATAGACTTGCAAATGCAAACAACGATATGTTTTTTAGTGCGCTTATGGGTTTATCATACTCCTTCTTTTCTGAACGAGATTCCGATATGGATGGTGTGGCAGATTCGAAAGATGCTTGCGATAACACACCCGCCGGAGTACGCGTTGATGAATTTGGCTGCCCTATTGATACCGACAAGGACGGAGTGCCGGATTACTTAGATAAATGCCCCGGCACACCAATCGATGTAAAGGTTGATGCGAACGGCTGCCCCCTAAATTCTGATGGCGATAATGTACCTGACTATCTCGATCTTTGTCCGGATACCCCATCCGGTGTTGCCGTAGATGAGTTTGGTTGTCCTTATGATCTTGATGCAGACGGAGTGCCAGATTATCTTGACAAATGCCCAAATACAGCATACAATGTTGAGGTTGATAAGAACGGCTGTCCGCTTGATTCAGACAATGACGGCGTACCGGATTATCTCGATCAGTGTCCGGATACAGAACCTGGCGTACAGGTAGAAGCCGATGGGTGCCCAAAAATAAAAGCCCCGGAACCTGTTAAAGACGAAATAAAAGAATTCACATTAAGTTCAGGTACAAATTTTAAATTCGGCAGCAGTACACTTCTTCCAGCCTCTTACCCCGAGCTTGATAGATTAGTTGCGATGATGAAAGAATACCCTATGAGCCGCTGGAGAATTGAAGGACACACTGATAACATAGGGTCGGCTGAGGCAAACAGAAAAGTTTCTCTCGATAGGGCGCAGGCTGTCGTAAACTATTTGGTAAGCAAAGACATTTCCAGAACCAGATTTTCTGTAAGCGGGCTCGGTTCTTCTTACCCTATAGCAACGAATAGTACCGAAGCAGGAAGAGCCCGTAACAGGCGCGTTGTTGTTATAAAAGTTAATTAGTTTTATAACCGTCACTATTGTATGAAAATTTTTTTAATCATTAATAGTGACGGTTTACTTTATTTACCACTCACATCTTAAAAACCTTTAACTGGATACAATTAAGACACCCTAATTATTCAACCTGGCGGGCTAATAGAGCAAATGCTTTATCTACCGCTTGATGATTACCGGTAATAACAAGCGTGTCTCTCTGTTTTATCAATTCTTTACTTGAAGGATTTGTTTTTGTTTCGTTGCCCCTAACTATTGCAATAATAGTAGCGTCGGTTTCTGCGCGAAGATTTAAATCAGCCAATGTTTTATTAATATGAATGTTCTTTTCATCAACATAAAAAGTATCCGTTAAACCGGCGGCTAAAATTTCATTTAGATGATTTAGCGAATCAAGTTTATTCGTATCTCCAAGCATAAGTGAGTAAGACTCGCCGCGCAACAGACCTACCTGCCTCATTATTATATTAAGCGGTATGTGAAAACGCTCGAGCACTTTGCTGAAAATTTGTAATGAAGTTTCAAATTCTTCCGGTATTACTTCATCAGCACCCAACCCTATTAGCTTCTCTATTTCGGACGAAAACCTTGTGCGAACGATTGAATAAATATTGGGGTTCACTTCTTTGGCAATTGAAAGTGCGCGTTGTGTTGCTACCGGGTCGCTTATGGCAAATACTATAACTTGGCATCCATAATATAAGTCTGATGCAAAATTTCTTCCCGTGTTATATCCCCATATATAATTCTTTCTCCTTTTTGTTTTTGTTCTTTAAAGGTGTCAGGATTCATTTCAACTATAATATATTTTATACCGGTTTCCTTCAAAACGCGGGCAAGGTTTTTCCCGTTGAGTCCGAAGCCAACAATTATTACGTGTTGTTTTAGTGAAAGCTCATTTCCTTTTACAATTTTTACTGGCTCAATATCTCCAAACCATTGGGCAATATAGGGGGCAAGTATGAATAAAAAAGGAGTAAGTATCATAGTAAATATTGATGATGCTAGAAAAGCATTATAATACATTTCGGGAATTAATTGATAACCCATTCCCGACTGTGCCAGAACAAAAGAGAACTCACCAATTTGAGCAAGCCCCAGCCCGGAAAGCACGGCTGTACGCAGCGGGTATTTCAAATATTTAACTATTGAAACAATTACAAAAGCTTTTAGGACAATTACTCCAATGGTTATGGCGAGGAAAGTAAATGGGAATTGTAGTATGAATCTTATATCTAGCAACAGCCCAACAGAAACGAAAAAGATACTGTTAAAAGCATCTTTCAAAGGAATAATTTCCGCTACAATCTGATGGCTGTAATCCGATTCCGATAAAATTAATCCGGCGATAAAAGCACCGAGAGCAAAAGATAAACCCGCACTATGCGTTAAATAAGCTGTGCCAAGTAAAAGAAGTAATATCCCGACCGTGAATGCCTCTCTCATTTTCAACTTAACAAGCATTTCCATAACAAGCGGCATTAAATATTTTGCTGCAATAAAAATTAATATAATCACCCCAAACGCAAACACTAAATTAAGAAGGATATCAAGCCCCGACATTGCTCCCTCGGAACCCAATATCGGTAAGGCAATAAACATAGGAACAATGGCAAGGTCTTGAAATATTAAAATACTTAGGGCAATTCTTCCGTGGGGTGCATCAAGCTCGCGCCTATCGCTAAGAAGTTTTAAGACAATTGCCGTGCTAGACAAACTTAAAAGCATAGCAAGAAAAATACTTTGTGAAAGGTTTATCCCAATTAAATAAAATAGTAAACCCGACAAAAATATTGTTCCAATAAGCTGCAGCCCGCCCGCCAGCAGTAAAAATTTTTTCATTTTCAATAATTGGTCAAACGAAACTTCCAGTCCTATTACAAAAAGTAGAAGTATAACACCGATTTCTGCCATCACTTCAATTTCGGTAATATTTGAAATTAGCTGAAATCCATGGGGACCAATAAATATACCGGCAACGAGGAACCCCACAATACTCGGCAACTTCAACTTATTGAATATGAATATAATTGGAATAGATACGAGAAGTATGAGTACAATATCTCTTATTATTGAAAACTGCTGCATAAAAAAATTAATAGGTTGTTGAATGTGAGGGGCAATTTAAATAAAAAATGATACATACACATTTAAAAGATTTCTATTTCTAAAACAATTTTTATCCACATCAAACAATTTGTTTTGGTTATAAAACATAAAATTAGCTCAGGCTTCTTTCTCTTCTTCTTAGTTTCTTTTATGTTTGCAGCAAATTAGAAAAAAATGTATTCTTTATGTATATGTTACCTATTGGCGGCGCCAATGAAATTGGGGCGAACAGCTATTACTTAAATATTGCCGGCACCGGAATTATTTTAGATTGCGGTATGCACCCGCAAAAGACTGGTTTGGCTGCCCTGCCGCAGTTTGATTTGCTAAACAATCTACCTGTTGATTATGTTTTAATTACTCATGCGCATCAGGATCATTTAAGTGCTTTGCCTTATCTTGTTCAGCGGCATCCGTACATAAAAATTATTACCACGCCGCAAACCCGCGCTCTTGCCGAGTTAACGCTTCACAATTCAGTATCAATACTCCGCGGACAAATTGAAAATGATGAAATAAAAATATATTCGCACGAAGAAGTTGACCTGCTAATTCAGTCGATTGATTATAAAGAATACGAAAAAACTTTTGAAATAACCGGCTATAGCAGTCAATCAACAGAGACAGTAAAAGTAACATTTTTCGATGCGGGTCATATACTTGGTTCAGCTTCAATTTTTATAGAGCATGATGGCAAGAGTATTTATTATACCGGCGATATAAATAATGAAAACCAGATGTTGCAGCCGCAATGCACGATGCCAAAAGTTAAATCAGATATTTTAATTATAGAGACAACTTACGGCTCTACAGATTCGCAAAAACTTTTAAGCTGGGAAAAAGAATCAGAGCGAATGGCTTTATCGATAAACAAAATTTTCAATAATAACGGTAGTGTTTTAATACCGGTTTTTGCCCTCGGCAAGATGCAGGAAATTCTTGCTACGTTATGGCATTTGATTGAAAAATGTAAATTAGTTCAGACAGATATTTATATAGGCGGTGTTGGCGAAAAAATTAACCGTGTTTATGATTATAACCGTTATGTTGTAAGAAGAACGGATAAAGAATTTCAATTGAACAGCATACTGACAAAAAGTTTTTACGAAATAAAACGCACGAATGATTTTTTTAAGCACCCGTGTATTGTGTTGGCGGCAAGCGGAATGGTAATAGCAGGTACGCCCTCTTATAAATTTGCAAAACAGTGGCTTAGTCAAAAAAACTCTGCAATATTTACTGTGGGTTATATGGAAGAAACAACACCCGGCTATATTTTAGCGAATGCAAAAAGGAAGGATAAAATAAAACTAACTCCGTTTATGGAGCCGATGGATGTGAAATGTTCGATAAAAAATTTCAAATTTTCAGCCCACGCAAAACGGGAGGGGTTGCTGAAAATAGTCCAAAAAATTAACCCGCAAAAAATTATACTCGTTCATGGCGATCCCGATTCGATAGATTGGGTGGGAGCCGCGATTCTTAAAAAAGACAAAAGCAAAATAGTTTATGCCGCCGAATGCGGAAAGAAAATAAGTTTGATTTAAATACTCATCTTACGCACTAATGCTATTGTAACCAGTAGTCTTTCTGTTTCTCTGTGAAGTTATATACTTTTTGCTGCACAAAGTCACTCGAAGGCAACACTAAGTTTCACAAAGAATGATTTCTGCGTAATGTGAGCAATAAAAGCTACTGCTCGAAAAATTGCAGTTGTTTTTTATAACATAATGACCAAAGGTTTTGATTTTGTAGAACAAGGATTAATCAAATATCAAGAAACTTATGATGCTTATTTAAGAAAGCGTTTAGAAAAACAAGCTAAATACTTGGGGTTTTCGCTAGTCCCTTGTGTGGTTCATTAGCAGTTAATTGATAATGTTTGGACTATTTAGAGCGAACTTAGGGTTTGAAAAATTAGTTTCATCAATTGGTGTCTGAAAGGAAAAGGGGGTGTAAATAAAAACCTCCGGATATTGTAATTACCCGGAGGCATGACATTAAAATTATTTTTTAAATTTTTCCATTATTTCCGGTATAGCATCTTTGTGAACCATGTAATCCATTATTTTTAATTTTACATAATCTTCATCATAAAAATAGTAGCCCTTGTTATTTCCGTTTCTACTTCCGGCGCCGGAGTCTTTTATTAAAAACCACATTTTGCTCCCATCATCTTTGTAACCAACTACATGAATCCCGTGGTCGTCTGTGGTTGTCCGGTTGCTGAAACGAAACTGGCGTGCATTTTCGTCAATATATTCTGATGGAATATCGAACGTAGGAACAACCGCCACCTCATACTCGCCATCGTAACCCGGTTCGGAAACGTCACCGCCAATGCAAACAGTATATCCGTTTTTAACGGCATTTTTTATTCCGTTCATAAATATATCAAGAGGAACGTTGCAGTAATCGCTGCTGTGCCACCAGTTATCGGGAACTTCATATTCAACTTTATCGAAATAGCCAGGCTGCATTATTGAAAGCACGTCAACATAATCATCAAGATTAAGTTTCATTACATTTGTAAAAAATTCTTCTGGTGTGTAATCCTTACCATCGTAGTTAAACTTTTGCGGCGGAGCGCCGAGGTAATGGTTGAGAATTGATTTTATTGTCGATACAACCTCTCCCTCATTCCATGCATTGTTTTGTTTTACCGATTTTAAGTAGTTCTTCATTTCACTAAACATATCGCTATGGTCGGGATATTTTTGTGTCTCTTTCAAACCCGTGTAAGCTGAGTAAGGAACTGCGCCGTACATTTTCCAGATACGTGGGGTCGCGTTTCCTTCGGAGCCTTCGCCGAATTCTGAGTTACCGCGTTCCTGAACATAGCCCTTCGCCTTTTCAACATATTCCCAATAAACCGTGTACATCTCCGAAAGTTTAATTTCTTGATTTGAAATTCTTTTCATTTCGGATTCAAAAAAAGAAGTGCTTGAGTACTCCAACATGTGCCGGTCATACCCTGCGAGACAGGGGCGGTATGCCAGTAGGGTGTAAACTCATCAGTTGATTTTGGCAGGTTCTTTCCTTCAAGGTCAACTTTTAATGAAAGGCGTTCTTTTTTTTCATGTTTCTTAAAATCATTAATGTCTTTCATCATTTCTTTAAAAAATCCGGGCGCGGGTTTTTTAAATACAGCATTATCTTTGGTTTGTGCACTTACTGCTAATATTGAAAAGAACAACAAAAGAATTATTTTATTCTTCATAACAACTCCGGTAATTGTTTAACTATAACTTCAAGTAACTGTGGCAAACTTAAAGAATATTTTTATAAAAAATGAAGTTTGGGGCTGATAATTAAACTACATTATAAATTCTCAAGAAAGATGCTCTAAAAGAAAACCGGGAAGAAAGAATAAAAATCATCAATATTTTTTTGTAGTATTGGCAGGCATCAAATAAAAGGAATAAAAACTATAGAAAAACTGATAAAGATACAATCCAAAGGAAAATAATATTTTATGTAATAACTCTTTAGAAATGTCAGTACTCAGAACTCTTTAGAAATGTCACTAACAAAAATAATTATTTAATACTTAAACCAAAGCATTCGGGTAACGGAAGGAGGGCGTAGCCCGACTGGAGTTACCCGAATGCTTCGCG
>JAIOIM010000314.1 GCA_019912505.1 Ignavibacteriaceae bacterium | reverse complement strand
ATAATAAACAAAGACCCTGTGTTTGCAAACCTGCGTAATATAATGCAGCAGTCGGATGTTGTTATTGAGTTCAAAAAAATATTTCCCGATTTAGTAAAAGTTACAACAGCGGTTAAAGTAGAAAAAAAAACAATTTATTTAAGAGCTGAAAACGCCGCATGGCGCAGCGAATTAAAATATAGGGAAAAAGAAATCATCGATAAGATAAATATATATTTCGATGATGAAAGAATAAAAGCGGTTAGGTTTGTTAAATGACCGTATTTGAAATTAACAAGTAGTTATCGGATATCAGTATGAGTAATGGAAATAGTGTAAACGATTACAGCGCTAAAAATATAAACGTGCTTAAAGGTTTGGAAGCCGTTAGAAAAAGACCCGCAATGTATATCGGCGATGTAAGTTCAAGAGGTCTTCATCATCTTGTAAACGAAGTTGTTGATAATAGTATTGACGAGGCATTAGCAGGTTATGCCGATTATATAGGCATAACAATCAACGCAGATGAATCAGTTACGGTTGAAGATAATGGACGCGGTATACCTGTAGATATGCACCCAGTTGAAAAACGTTCTGCATTGGAAGTTGTAATGACTGTTCTTCATGCAGGAGGAAAGTTTGACAAAAACACATATAAAGTATCAGGCGGTTTACACGGCGTAGGTGTTTCGGTTGTAAACGCTCTTTCTGAAGTGCTTAAAGTTGAAATTAGAAGAGATGGAAAAGTTTATTTTCAAGAGTATCACCGTGGCGTACCGGTTGAAAAAGTAAAAGAAATAGGTAAAACGAAAAAAAACGAAACGGGCACAACAGTAAGCTTTTTACCCGACAGAGAAATTTTTACGGTGACAAGTTTTAGGTTTGATACTTTAGCCGAAAGAATGAGGGAACTTGCTTACCTAAACAAAACAATTACAATAAAAATTACCGATGTTAGAAACGGCGGCGAAGAAGAAGTTTTTCATTTTAAAGGCGGATTAGTTGAATTTGTAAAATACCTTGATGAAACAAGATCAGCGCTTCATAAGCCGATATACATTGAAGGTGAAAAAGACGGCACGCCCGTAGAGATTGCGTTCCAATATAACGATGGCTACAGCGAAAATCTTTTTTCATATGTTAATAATATAAACACCCATGAAGGCGGTACCCATCTTGTCGGTTTTAGAACAGCGCTTACCCGTACATTTAACAACTACGCGTATAAAAATAAATTAATAAAAGAAGGTAAAATTACCCTTACCGGCGATGACTTTCGCGAAGGTTTAACAGCGGTTCTTTCAGTCAAAGTTGCCGAACCTCAGTTTGAAGGACAGACAAAAACCAAACTCGGCAACAGCGAAACAAAATCGGCAGTTGAAACACTCGTTGGTGAAAAGCTAAATGAATTCCTCGAAGAAAATCCTTCCGTAGCAAAAAAGATAATTGATAAATGTTTGAGATCGGCTGAAGTAAGAGAAGCTGCACGTAAAGCACGCGACCTTGCCAGAAGAAAAAATGCACTCGATAATATGAACCTGCCCGGTAAACTTGCCGACTGCTCTATTACCGATCCCGAACATTGTGAAATTTACATCGTTGAAGGTGACTCTGCAGGCGGCTCGGCAAAACAGGGAAGAGACAGAAGATTCCAGGCAATACTTCCTTTGAAAGGAAAAATATTAAACGTAGAAAAAGCAAAGCTTAGCAAAATTCTTGAGAACAATGAAATTAAAGCAATAATTTCAGCTATAGGCGCCGGGCTTGGTGCTGACTTTGACGACACGAAAGCCCGTTACGGTAAAATTATTTTGATGACAGATGCTGACGTTGACGGAAGCCATATTAGAACTCTGCTTCTTACATTTCTTTACAGGCACATGAAAGATTTAATTACATCAGGTAAAGTCTATATTGCTCAACCGCCATTGTATAAAGTTAAAAAAGGGAAGCAGGAGTTTTACGCTTTTGATGATAAAGAGCGCGATGAAATTTTAAAACGATTTAAGTCCAACGGTAAAGAGGAAGAAACTGTTACCGATGAACAAACAGAAGAAGGTTCGGTTAAAGGCGTAACAATTTCCCGTTATAAAGGTTTGGGAGAAATGAATCCCGATCAATTATGGGAAACAACCATGAATCCGGAAACAAGAACCGTGCTTCAGGTTACTTTAGCAAGTGCTGCTACAGCGGATAAAATTTTTGAAACACTTATGGGTGATGCAGTAGAACCGCGCAGAGCGTTTATAGAAAAACATGCCAAGTATGTAAGAAACCTCGATGTATAATAAAAAAGATTAATAATATTTGAAAAAATTATGGCAACAATATTTGAAAAAATAATCCCGGTATCGCTCGAAGACGAGATGAAATCAAGCTACATCGATTATTCGATGTCGGTTATAGTTTCGCGTGCGCTGCCCGATGTAAGAGATGGTTTAAAACCGGTGCACCGCAGAGTGCTTTTTGGTATGCACGAACTTGGTGTGGCGCATAATAAAGCATATAAAAAATCAGCGAGAATTGTGGGTGAGGTTCTTGGTAAGTACCATCCGCACGGCGACACTGCCGTTTACGATTCCATGGTTAGAATGGTTCAGGAGTTTTCGCTTCGTTACCCGCTTGTAGACGGGCAGGGAAACTTCGGTTCTGTTGATGGCGACTCTCCTGCGGCTATGCGTTATACCGAAGCGCGTATGGCACGTATTGCCGAAGAGATGCTGCGCGACCTGGACAAAAACACGGTTAACTTTGCATCAAACTTTGATGACTCGCTGCAAGAGCCAACAGTAATGCCATCATATCTTCCAAATCTTCTTGTAAACGGCTCCAGCGGTATTGCCGTTGGAATGGCAACAAATATTCCGCCTCATAACTTAACCGAAGTTATTGATGGTTTAATTGCTTTAATTAAAAATCCCGAGACACCAATTAAAGGATTAATGAAGCACGTTACCGCACCTGATTTTCCTACAGGCGGAATAATTTACGGTTATGAAGGAGTTAAAGACGCATACGAAACAGGCAGGGGAAGAGTGGTAATACGCGCAAAAGCAAATATTGAAACTCTAAAAAACAATAAAGAAAACATAATAATTACCGAACTGCCGTATCAGGTTAACAAAGCCAATTTAATTGAAAAGATGGCAGAATTGGTACGCGCCGGTAAGCTTAGCGATATATCAAACATACGCGATGAATCCGACCGCGATGGCATGCGCGTTGTTATAGAACTTAAACGCGATGCACAACCTGCCGTAGTTCTAAACCAGTTGTTTAAACATACGCAAATGCAAACAACGTTCGGCGTTATTATGCTTGCACTTGTAAAAGGACAGCCGAAAGTGCTGAACCTAAAAGAGATGATGCAGCACTTTATCGAACATCGTATGGATGTTGTTGTTAGAAGAACACAATACGAACTCGACTCTGCTGAACGCCGCGCCCATATACTCGAAGGTTATATAATTGCCCTCGATAATATTGACGAAGTAATTGCAACTATAAAAAAATCGAAAGATACCGAGTCTGCAAAAAGCAACTTGATGCGTAAATTTAAGTTAAGCGATATACAGGCAAAAGCAATTCTTGATATGCGTCTGCAGCGTTTAACGGGTCTCGAACGGAAAAAAATTGAAGACGAATACCGCGAGATAATAAAACTTATCGAAAAATTAAAAGGCATTTTAGCCAGCGAAGAGAAACGGTATTTTATAATAAAAGAAGAATTACTCGCCATAAAAGAAAAATACGGCGATGAAAGAAGAACCGAGATAATATACAACTACGAGGAATTTTCGCTTGAAGATATTATAGCCGAAGAAGATGTTGTTGTTACTATTTCGCACAACGGTTTCATCAAACGTTTCCCTGTAAGCGGCTACCGCAAACAGGCGCGCGGCGGCAAAGGCGTTACCGGCGCCGGCACCAAGGATGATGATTTTATAGAGCATATGTTTATTGCATCTACACATCACTACATAATGTTCTTTACCGACAAAGGAAAGTGCTACTGGTTAAAGGTTCACGAAATACCCGACAGCGGAAGAGCAGCGCGCGGACGTTCGATTATTAACCTTCTCGAAAAAGATAAAGAAGAAAAAATTACAGCGTTTGTATCGGTAAAA